>CANGWT010000117.1 GCA_947457745.1 Burkholderiaceae bacterium
CTCTCTGACCAGAACTTTTAGTCAGCATGATGGTCTAGCCGATTGGGCGCCAGTGAGCACTCAAAAAGTTCAGCGTGCTTTTTATTTTTCACAGGCTATGCGTCTTAGTAAGAAGCAGGCCAATCAAAAAAATATAGTGCGATAGCGATGAAAATGTTTACTCTGACCTGGCGCGGCAAAGAGCTATTCGAAAATTGGAAGCGTGTGAGTCCAAGATTCTTACCTTTTGCTGATATTGCCACCAAAGAGTTGCCTCTCAGTCGCCTCTTAAGGCTCTCGCTATTTCAGGTCTCAGTAGGTATGGCAATGGTGATGCTGATTGGTACTCTCAATCGCGTGATGATTGTAGAGCTGCAAGTGAGTGCCGCTTTAGTATCGATTATGGTTGCCCTTCCTTTACTATTTGCCCCCTTTAGAGCATTAATTGGATTTAAGAGCGATAGTCATAAGTCTTTTCTTGGCTGGCGCAGAGTGCCCTATATCTGGATTGGCTCTTGGTTGCAATTCGGTGGTTTTGCCATCATGCCCTTTGCATTAATTCTGTTGTCAGGTGACACCACATGGCCCACTTGGTTTGCACAAGCAGCGACTGGGCTAGCCTTTTTATTAGTGGGTGCTGGCATGCAGACGACTCAAACTGCCGGTCTCGCTTTAGCATCAGACCTTGCTGAACCTGAGGCCAGGCCTAGAGTCGTCGCACTCATGTACATGATGCTCTTGGTTGGTATGGCAGTGAGCAGCGCGATCTTTGGTTATTTACTCATTGATGTCACCCCAATTCTGTTGATTCGTGTTGTGCAGGGTGTTGCTGCAACTACTTTAATCCTCAATGTGATTGCAGTTTGGAAACAAGAGCCGCGTCAACCGCATTTAACAGCGTACTCAATTCCAACTCCCAGCTTTAAAGAAACTTGGGCGACCTTTGCAAAACAAGGCAAAGTTATCCGTTTCTTTGTGGCCTTAGGCTTAGGCACTGCGGCCTTTAGTATGCAAGACATTATTTTGGAGCCCTACGGTGCCGAAGTATTGGGTCTATCAGTCAGTGCTACAACAGTATTAACCAGTCTGACTTCATTGGGCGCTCTAATGGCTTTTGGCTTAGCTGCACGTTATTTAAATCGTTCTATTGATCCCTATCGCCTTGCCTCAATTGGTGCTTTGTTTGGCATTCTGGCATTTAGTTGTGTCATTTTTTCTGAACCTTTACTTTCCCCTTTCTTATTTCGTTGCGGCGCATTTTTGATTGGCTTTGGAGGCGGTTTATTTTCTGTAAGCACCTTAACTGCTGCAATGAGTTTTGAATCAGGCGGTATGAATGGTTTAGTACTGGGTGCCTGGGGTGCAGTACACGCTACCGCATCGGGCATTGCTATTGCAGCTGGCGGCGTAATACGTGATGTGATTTCTAGTCTAGCGACCAGTGGGCTGCTAGGTGATGGCCTTCTTTCTACTGCGACAGGCTATAGCTTTGTATATCACATTGAATTCTATTTGCTGTTTATTACATTGATTGCAATTGGACCTTTAGTCGTCATGAATAAGCAGCCTAGGATGAATGTTTCTCAGAAGTTTGGTTTAGATGAATTGCCAAGTTAAGTAGAGGCACAGTATGTTTTTTCACAATAAGCGTTATTGTTAAAAGGGAGAGCAAGATGGCAACCGGAGCAATTACAGAATATGTAGATGTTGCACAATTGGTGCTGTATGCATTTTGGGTATTTTTTGCAGCACTTGTGTATTACCTTACTGTTGAAAGTAAGCGTGAAGGTTTTCCACTCGAATACGATGTTCGCGGTGAGACACGACGAGCTGCTGGAATAGCGGGTATGCCAGCACCGAAAACTTTTCATACGGAATATTGGGGTGATGTAACCGTCCCGAAAGATGAACCCCTTGAAAAAGTGGCGGCTAGACCTTCCAGTTACTTAAATGGTGCTCCTTTAGTCCCAACCGGAAACCCAATGCTTGATGGGGTTGGACCAGGCGCATTTACGAAGCGTGCAGACATTCCTGATATGACATCAGAAGGCCAAAAACGCATTCTGCCTGGACGTTTACTCGGTCAATTTACGGTAGCCAAACAAGATAAAACTCCCGTTGGTATGGAAGTCATGGGTGATGATGGACTGATCGCCGGCACCGTGAAGGAGCTCTGGATTGATCAGGCTGAAGTGGTGATTCGGTATTTTGAAATTGAAACCTTGCCAGAGTTTGGCGGCAGAAGAGTATTGCTACCGATGAATTTCTCTCGCATTCATCGGGACTACATTAAGGTTGAATCGATTCTTGCGAATCAATTTGCTTTGGTACCAGGCTTAAAGAGTCAGGATCAAATCACCTTATTGGAAGAAGAGAAGATCATGGCTTACTTTGGTGGCGGCACACTATATGCAACCCCTGAGCGTCAAGAACCTCTTATTTAAATAGCTATTTATTGAAAGTAATTTGTGAATCAAAAAGCACATCAATCAGCAGAGTATGAGTTTGAGGCAGCCTTAGGGCTGCCAGAACCATTGCCACAAGATGAGGTGATCTTGTGGCAGGGTGCTCCCAATTGGATTTCCATGGCTAAGCATGTATTTCGTTTGCAGTGGCTAAGCCTGTATTTTGCTGTGATTGTGATTTTGCAGTTGATTTCAGTTTCAAGCAATGAAGGTGGCTTAGCCGCTGGGTGGAGTAGCGTAGCGCTCGCATTCTTCCTAGCTGTAGTTGGTCTTTTATTGGTTGGCTTACTGGCTTACTGGTCTGCAACTACGACCATGTATACCTTAACGAATCGCCGTATTGTGATGAGAGTAGGCATTGTTCTAACTGTGACATTTAATCTCCCTTATAAAACATTAGGCAGTGCCGATCTTAAGTTATACAAAGATGGAACAGGTGACATCCCGATGCAGATTGCTACCGAGGATAAGATTGCTTTCTTTCATTTATGGCCTCATGTACGTCCATGGCGCTTGGCAAAACCAGAACCCATGATGCGTTGTGTTCCTAATGCGAAGGCAGTTGCAACGGTATTGACAGAAGCCTGGATGGCATCTACCGGACTAAGCAAAATGGAAGTACAAGATATTCAAGTTGCACAAGCTGGAGTGCAGACGGCATGAGTACTGCAGAAAGAAAAGATTTTTTATCACCAGTAGCAAAAATATTGGTAGTGGATGTCATCGTCATCGTGCTCTTATTGGTATTTATCAATAGCCGTGATTTAAGTCAGGTGAGAGAGCCAGATGCAGCGCCAGTTAAAGTCTTACAGTTGCGCTTTGAAGATCGGCCAGATGGCTCGATTGCCGTAATTAATTACAAAACTGGAAAGCAGATTGATTCTGTTCAGGGTGAGGCAGGATTTATTAGGGGTACTTTGCGCGGGCTTGCTCAAGAAAGAAAGCGCAGAGGTTTGGACAGTGGGCCACCCTTTGAACTCATTTACAGAGCGGATGGTCGCTTAACTTTATCGGATACAGCAACGGGTCGTATGGTCGATCTGGAGTCTTTTGGGCCTACCAATGCTGGAACTTTTTATAAATTGCTAGACCCAGTGCATTTAGCAGCAACAGTTAAATAATATTTCTTTTTTATTTGGAGTAGGAAATGAATTTAGATAGCGCAGAAAGTATGTTGCAAAGTCAAATCCCAGCCAAGGGTGAGATTAATGAATCTACTAAGATGGCGTTAGAAGATGCTGTCTTAAGCCCGCGCTTTTATACGACTAATTTTAAAGAGATGGATCGCATCAGTATTGATTCCTTGCGCCCAGAGTGGGATGCATTGATGGCAGAGTATGAGGGTGACAATAATCATGACCACTTTCAACGCCCTGCAGATATGGACAAGAATTACTCCAATCTTCATCCAGCCTTATATGACGAGTTCGTTGAATTCTTAATCAGCTCTATTACGTCTGAGTTTTCTGGTTGCATTTTGTATGCTGAGATCAAGCGTAAGGTCACCAATCCGGATATGCGCATGTTATTTGGTTACATGGCTCGAGATGAAAGTCGTCATGCTGGCTTTATTAACCAGTGGCTTAAAGATTTCAATATCGGTATTGACTTAGGTTTTTTAGCAAAATCCAAGAAATACACTTACTTTAGACCCAAATTTATTTTTTACGCTACCTATCTTTCTGAGAAGATTGGTTACGCCCGTTACATTACGATTTTCCGGGAACTTGAAAATCGCCCTGAAACACGCTTTCACCCGATCTTTTTGTGGTTTGAGCGCTGGTGCAATGACGAATTCCGCCATGGTGAATCCTTTGCGTTAATCATGCGTGCTAATCCGAAATTACTCCAAGGCGTTAATAAGCTATGGATTCGTTTCTTCATTCTCGCGGTATATGCCACGATGTATGTTCGTGACCATACTCGTATTGAGCTCTATAAGGCCATGAAGATCTCTCCAACAGATTACGACAAGAAAGTGCTTTTCATCACCAATGAAATTATTAAGCAGGTATTCCCAATTTCTGTCAATTTAGATGACCCCCGCTTCTATCAGTATCTTGAAGAAATGAGAGCGCTGTTTGAGGCGATAGATGTTTATAAGAAAGAGGGTGGTCTAATTAATAAAGTGAAGTCGGCTGTACTAGGTGCTCGCGCGGGACTGGTGTTCATAAAGCTTTACTTTATTCCAGTCCAAGACAATACCTTGCCAGTTAATGTTCGTATGGCTCCTACTTGGTAATTTTATGAACATTGTTTGGCCTATCCTCTACTCAATTTTTATCTGGTGGTTTAGTACCGGGATTATTCTGCTATTAAATCAGCGCAATCCCTCCACTTATAAAAATACTTTTTGGGTGAGTGGTATGGTGCTCGCAATGGCTTTGGTAGGACTCAAAACTAGTGCTAACTTAGATACAGTCGCTGGCGCATATTGTGGCTTTACCTGTGCAATTTTGGTTTGGGGTTGGCAAGAAATCGGTTTCTTATTTGGTTATGTTACCGGGCCTCGTCGAGAGCCCTGTCCAGAAAATTGTCGGGGCTGGCAGAAGATGTACTTCGCATTCCAGACCATTCAACATCATGAGATTGCTTTGATTGCTTTAGCGCTGGCAGTGACTGTAATGACTTGGGGCGGTTTAAACCAGACCGGGTTTTGGACTTTTATGATTCTTTGGCTAATGAGGCAGAGTGCGAAGTTAAATATTTTCTTAGGTGTTTTAAATCTCAATGAGCGTTTCCTGCCAAGTCATCTCAAGTACATCTTTACTTATTTCACTTGTAAGCCAATGAATCCATTACTCCCGCTATCAGTGATCGGCGGTGTTCTCTGTGCGATTCCCTTATGGCAAGCAGCAGCTCACCCTAGTAGTAGCGATTTCATAGTTGCCTCTATGTCATTGACTGGCGCTATTTTGTCTTTAGCGGTTTTGGAGCATATTTTGATGGTAGTTCCTTTTTCTACTGAAGGCCTATGGAAGTGGGGAATGCGATCATAAATACGCTCACCATGCGCCGCTTTCCTGCGCCATCCGCAATTTTAGAGTTATTAAAACCGATCACTTGGTTTCCCCCAATGTGGGCTTTTGCTTGCGGAGTCATTGCTACAGGTGTTGCCTTTGAGGGACGTTGGCACTTATTGATTGCTGGAGTTATTCTTGCTGGCCCGATGGTTTGTGCCGCAAGTCAGGCAGTAAATGATTGGTTTGACCGTGATGTAGATGCTATTAACGAACCGCAGCGTCCCATTCCTTCTGGTCGGATGCCGGGGGCTTGGGGTTTGTATGTTGCCATTATTTGGACTGGGCTATCACTTTTATTAGGTTGGCTGATTAGTCCCTGGGCATTCGCGGCAACACTGCTTGGTCTTTTGCTGGCCTGGTTCTATAGCATGCCGCCATTACGCTTTAAGCAAAATGGTTGGTTAGGTAATGCAGCTTGTGGAATTTCTTATGAGGGCTTGGCTTGGTTTACAGGCTCAGCTGTGATGATGGGTGACTTATTTCCCTCCA
>CANGWT010000118.1 GCA_947457745.1 Burkholderiaceae bacterium
AATCAAAATTCCTGCGGGTATTGATGATGGTATGCGTGTGCGCTCCGTTGGAAATGGCGAGCCCGGCGTCAATGGTGGACCATCCGGCGATCTTTATGTAGAGGTGAGAGTTAAGCCCCATAAGGTATTTGAGCGCGATGGCAGTGATTTGCATGTCCAAATGCCGATCTCTTTCGCAACTGCAACGATTGGTGGGGATATTGAAGTCCCAACACTTTCAGGGCGCGTCGAGTTTCCGATTCCAGAGGGTACGCAAACTGGAAAAACATTCCGCTTGCGTAACAAGGGTATTAAAGGTTTGCGCTCAACTATGGTGGGCGATCTCTTCGTCCACGTTGCGATTGAGACTCCAGTGAAGTTAACTGATGAACAAAAAAAATTGCTGCAGAATTTTGATAACAGCCTCAAGTCGGGTGGCGATAAACATAACCCCCATCAAAAAGGTTGGTTCGACGGCGTAAAGAGTTTTTTTAGTTAACTGCTAGCTCAGGCTTATCCAGCAAAGCCGTGTTCAGGTCCGGGAAACTTTCCGGATTTCACTTCTCGAACATAGGCTTTGACTGCCGCCTCAATTGAGGCATGTCCATCCATAAAGTTTTTCACAAACTTTGGTGGCTTTCCGGGGCTGATGCCCAGCATATCCTGAAGTACTAATACCTGGCCGGAGCAATTTACGCCTGCACCGATTCCAATGGTAGGAATGGAAAGCGATTCGGTAATCAGATTACCCAGTGAGGAAGGAATTGCTTCGAGCACAATCATTTGCGCGCCAGCTTGCTCGCAAGCAATTGCTTGCTCGAGCATGAGGCTTGCAGCATCTTTCGATTTACCTTGAACTTTATAACCACCCAGGATGTGAACAGACTGGGGTAGTAGTCCTAAATGGGCGCACACAGGAACACTACGTTCCACTAGATATTGAATGATGTCAATTTGCCAATCACCACCTTCAAGTTTGACCATGTCGGCACCAGCACGCATGAGTTCTGCTGCTGAATCCAAGGCTTGCACAGGGTCACCATAGCTGGCAAAAGGTAGGTCGGCAATGATGAATGCATGGGTATTAGCTCGAGCGACGCATTCAGTGTGATAAGCCACTTGCTCAACGGTTACCGGTGTGGTGCTGGAGTGACCTTGAATCACATTACCTAAGGAGTCCCCAATCAGGATGGTTTCCACCCCGCTGCGATTTAACAAGGCTGACATCGTTGAATCGTATGCCGTCAGCATAGTAATTTTCTCACCCTCAGCACGCATGGCGAGAAGTTTAGAAATCGTAATTGGCTTTTCGCCTTGTAAGTAACCCATGGCGTGAGTTTAATGAATTAATGCGCCGATCGGCTATAAACCTGTTTTTCACCGCAATTACAGTTGCGACAAGGGAGTTTTTCAATCCGCTGATCGGCTACCTTAGGCAAATACGCCTTGAGTTCGCCCCAGTTGGGCAAAAAGAAATCTGGGGCAATTTCTAGCAAGGGAAGTAGAACAAACGAGCGCTCAATGATTCTGGGGTGGGGGATGGTGAGTTCTGTATCTGTTTGAGATACGCCCTCAAAGGACAGGATATCGAGATCAATCGTCCGGGGTGCGTTAGCGTAGGGACGCTCGCGCCCAAATTCTTGTTCAACTGCTTGGCAGACGTGCAAAAGACCATAAGGGCTTAATTGAGTTTCAATTTCAATGACTGCATTGATATAGTCTCCGCCGGAGGCTTCGAAAGGCGCACTTTGGTAAAAGCAACTTTTAGCCAGTATTTGGAGCTCGCAACGCTGCGCAAGGCACACAATTGCATCAGTAATAAGCTGACGCGTGTCACCGACATTGCCACCAAATCCAATAAAAGCTCGAGCCATGCTCATTCCAAATGAGAGAAGGGTACAGAAAAACTACTGAAACTACTTTACTGAATTTTTCTCAAGTCTGCTTAGTCTGTTGCACTTTCAGTTGGCGCGGCCACCTTGGCCTTTCTGCGGCGACGTCTTTTTGTGGGGGAGGCGCTATTGTCAGTCTCATTTTTGACGCTCGCCATTAGGACCTCTTGCCCAGTTGGATCAGTTGCAATAAAACTGGTCCACCACTCTCCTAGGGCAGGACTTTTCTCGCCTGTGGCACAGCGCAGGAGCATAAAGTCATAACCCGCTCTAAAACGTGGGGATTCGATGAGGCGATACGGGTAGCGTCCAACACGCTTTTCAAAGCGGGGTTGCATTGACCAGATTTCTCGCATATCGCTCTCGAAGCGACGCTGAATTACCATGCCACTGCTTTGGCTGGCGATAGTCTCATCCATCGCATCATGAAGTGCGGGAATATTGGAAATCCCTTTGGCAATATTCTTTTTCCAATTGCTCAGGAGATCTGGCCAGAGCAAAGTAGCGAACAAGAAGCCAGCCGAGACGCCTTTGCCAGATTGAATGCGTTGATCGGTATTGGCGAGTGCAATACGAACAAAATCATTTGCTTCTTTAGAGTCTGCGCTCTGATCCAAGATGTGATCAAGTAAAGGTAAGAGGCCGTGGTGTAATCCCGCGTCCTTCAGACCTTGAATTGCAGCCCATGAATAACCAGACATGAGTAGCTTAAGAATTTCATCAAAGAGGCGAGCAGCAGGTACATCGTGAATCAATTTGCCTAATTTAGCAATGGGCGCGCGCGTTGCTGCATCTAAAGTAAAGCCTGTCTTGGCTGCAAAGCGAATGGCGCGCAGCATGCGAATCGGATCTTCACGATAGCGCTTAGCCGGGTCACCAATCATGCGCAAGGTCTTCTTCTGCATGTCAGCCATACCGCCGTGATAGTCGAGTACGGTTTCAGTAGCGGGGTCGTAGTACATCGCATTGATACTGAAATCTCTACGTGCGGCATCTTCATGCTGACTGCCCCAGACGTTATCGCGTAAGATGCGGCCATTTTCTGCTACATGCTCGCCAGCGTTCTCCAGTAGAGCTCTAAAGGTAGATACCTCAATAATTTCAGGTTGGCCTTTGCCAAAGAAAGTCACATGCACAATCTGAAAGCGCCGACCAATGAGGCGTGCTTTGCGAAATAGTTTTTGTACTTGATCTGGGGTAGCATTGGTTGCCACATCAAAGTCCTTAGGGCCAATGCCTAAGGCTAAATCTCGTACGGCGCCACCCACAATAAAAGCATCATAGCCAGCCTGCTGCAAAGTCTGAGTTACCTTCACAGCATTTTTAGAGAGTAAATCTGGATCAATGTGGTGAGTTTTTTTAGGGACTCGTTTCGGCGCACCAGAGGTATGCGCTGCAGTATGTCGGATCATTGGATCACGACGCAAAATGCGTTTAATAAATTTGGTAATCATACAAACAGTTCAAGTATTGGCCAGTGACGTTTTAAGGCTTCATCACGTAGGCGAGCATCCGGATTAGTAGCAACAGGATTGCTCACTTTTTCCAGAAGGGGTAAATCGTTCATCGAGTCTGAATAAAAATAACTTTGTGGCAATTCATTCAATGCGAGCTTTTGAGTAGCAAGCCATTCATGAACTCGTTGAATTTTGCCTTCCCGAAAACTCGGGATCCCTTTGACTTCACCCGTGAAATCAGCAAAAGGCTGATCTCCCACGGTGGCAGGTTCAGTAGCTACAAGATGTTCGATGCCAAAACTTTCTACGATGGGGCGAGTAACAAAGCTATTAGTTGCAGTCACAACACAGCAAAGATCGCCAGCATCTTGGTGGCGCTTCACGAGATCAACCGCCTGTTGACGGAGTTGGCCAGTAATCACTTCTTGCATGAAGGCGTCATGCCATTCTTTGAGCTGCGCGCGGGAATGTTCGGAGAGTGGCTTTAATGCAAAGCGCAGGAACTCTTGAATATTGAGCTTTCCATCTTTGTAATCTTGATAAAAGCGTTCATTTTGCTGCGCATAGTATTTGCTATCGACAACACCAATGCGTGCCAAGAACTGACCCCATTCGTAATCGCTGTCGCAGGGGAGAAGAGTGTGGTCTAAATCGAACAGTGCTAATTGAGTCATTAATATTTATTTAGGCTGCAAGAGCTCTCTAACGAGGGGCAAGGTGACAGCGCGTTTTGTTTCTAGTGAGTAAGCATCCAAAGCATCAATCAAAGCCATCAGGCTGGGCATATCTCGATAAAAGCGATTTAGCAACCAAGGCAATACATCTGACGATAAAACCAAGCCGCGCGCTTGCGCTGCTTGTTGTAAGGCTTCTATTTTCTCATCATCGCCCAAAAGATGAGTTTGAAAGATCAAACCCCATCCCAGACGGGTGCGCAGGTCTTCTCGGAGCCTTAATGCGCCCGGGGCTGCATTACCTGCTATGAAAATATGAATTGCTTCACTACCTTGAATGGCATTCAAAATACGAAATAAGGAGGCTACTAGGCGCTCATCAAGTCGATCTACGTCATCAACAGTAATGACTGAGGGTGTAGCACTGGAGCAAAGGGCAGGCAGGTTTTCCTCTAGACTCACCCAGGAAATAGGTTCATTGGGGGTAAGGGGGAAGCACTTCAAGTCTAATTGCTGAGCAGCATCACCAATGGCACCGAGTAAATGGGTGCGACCAGAGCCTTCTGGGCCCCACCAATAGATCCAGCGTTGATTGAGAGGATTCTCACCGGCCAATCTTGGGGCATTCATTTCCCAGGATTTGGCTATAGCTAACAAGGTAGAGTGCAGTGCCAGATTTTCTCCAGCCAAAAAATTACTTAAGCTGGGTTTGGGTGTGTGACCGATATCGAGTGCAAACTGTTTTGGTAGTGAGGGGGTATTCATTGCTGCAGTAATTTACTTTTGGTACCACGGACTTTGGGTGTAGCGTGTCCAACCATATTGCAAAAGCACTAAACCAACTGCGCTGATGGGTAATGCGAGTAGGATGCCAAAGAAACCAAATAACTTTCCAAATAACAATAAGGCAAAGAGCACAGCAACGGGGTGCAAGCCAATTCGCTCACCCACCAGGCGTGGCGTGAGAAAGAAGCCTTCAATGAATTGACCCAATCCGTACAGCACGAGGACTCCAATAATTGCACCGCCAGGCCCAAACTGCAAAAGGGCCGCAAGGAAAGCTAAAGTAAAGCCCAGGGTAATACCGATGTAGGGAATCACAATCATGAGTGCAGTAAAGACGCCTAAGGCCGCCGCACCTTTAACCCCAATGACACTTAATCCTGCGCTGTAGAAAACCGACATGATTGAAATCACAATCAGCATACCCCGGAGGTATTGCGAGAGCAAACCATCGGCATGCATTGCGAGGTGGTGAATCGTCTCTTGTGCCCGGACCGGAACAATCGTTCTGATGAGTTTGAAAAAATGCGTCCAGTCGATTAATAAATAAAACATGACAAACAAGATCAGAACCGCATTAACAAATCCTGCAATAACCGAGCTGCCTGACATCAGCACAGTCTCCAAGGTGGAGGACATAAGCGCATCAGAGTTGTCGTTGAGATGCGTAGTAATTTTTTGAGTCGCACTGGATTTGAGAGTGCCCCAATCCACATCAATATGAAATTCACTTAACTTAGGCCCAAGCCAAGCTTGCGTGTTTTGGATCCAAGTTGGAAATTGAGTCTTAATTAGGGGTATTTCGGTTTTGAGGAGGGTAATAAAGAGGGTCAGAATTGAAAACACAACTACTAGGCCAATAATTATGGCAATCCCAGCTGCCGCTGCGCGGGGCAGGCGACGCCTCTCAAGCCACAAGCAAACTGGGCGCAGGGCATAAGCCAGAATAAATGCAGTCAGAAAAGGGGTAAAAATTTCAGCCATCGTCCTCGAATCCTCTAGAATTCAATGATTCTACCGACCAAGTAGCGTTTCTTACTAATCTTCTATC
>CANGWT010000119.1 GCA_947457745.1 Burkholderiaceae bacterium
ATATCAGCGCACCTTGCGCTTACATGATTTTAACCACAAAAAATTACAAAAATAAAGCTGCGTCACAGCAAATTTTTTTATTACTACTTTTTTACTCCTCCAAAACCATCACATCTGATACAAAATACTCAGTATCGCCAAAACAGCTTGTAGGTAATCCAATATGCTGGTTATATTTAAGAGCAACTTTTTTACCTAAATTAGCATTAATTTTTTGCGCTACGGCATCATCACGCACCGTAAAAAGGAATTTTTCTGACATAGTTCCCGGCATCGAAACCATAGCCAGCTCACCTTCCCAGGTTTTACATACATAGCCTCGGTTGGAAAACTTTTGAATGTAACCAGCACGCTCACCGCTGCCGTAGCTCCAATTAAACATAATCCACGTATAAGCTGCCAAACCAGCCAAGCCGATCAATATCAAGCTTAAAAGCCATTTTATGAATCCATTCATATGATTTTCCTTAACAAACCCTTCTAACAGCCCTAATTAGGTGCATTCTTTATGACCTGTTTTGACCCTAACTAACATTTGAGCATATTCAATACAAAAATAGGTATGAAACGTACATTCCTCAAAAGAAAATAAAGAGGGATTCCAAATAATGTTAAAAAAATTAAGCTTTTAGATGAGACTAAATTAGCGCCACCTGTTTATAAACTTGCGGCAAGTCTTAGGGGCTTAAGGCTGCAATAATTTGCTCTGGAGTGATGGGGCCCCAGATTTCTAACCGTTTAATGCGACTACTTTGCCCTGATAATAGCTGAATCTGTTTTTGCGGCACTCTCAACTCCTTAGAAAGCCAAGACAGCAGCATTTCGTTTGCCCTGTTATCCAGGGCAGGGGCTCTCAGAGATATCTTGAGACAGCCGTCATGCAGGCCAACAACCTTAGTCAGTTTTGCGCCCGGCTGGCAATGTAAATGAAGAATAATGCCAGCGGGAGTTTGCTTTAACCAAATAGGCATCATTAAAGTACTTTAAACTCAAACTATGATTATGAAGAACTCCAGCGCCTTAGACCAGCTATTTGCCAATAATCGCGAATGGGCAGAAGCCATGATCGCCAAAGATGCTAATTTTTTTAAGCGTCTTGTTTCGCAACAGGCGCCAGAATATCTATGGATTGGCTGTTCAGACAGTCGAGTACCCGCAAATGATATTGTAAACTTGCTGCCAGGCGAACTTTTTGTACATCGTAATGTTGCCAACGTAGTGGTTCATACTGATCTAAACTGCTTATCCGTGATCCAGTTTGCCATCGACCTATTGAAGGTCAAACATATTTTAGTGGTGGGGCATTACGGTTGCTCTGGTGTTCATGCTGCCCTAACCGATAAACGGGTTGGGCTCGCTGATAATTGGTTACGTCATGTGAAGGATGTCCATCAAAAACATGAGCGCTATCTTGGTGAAGCGATCCCCTCCCCAAAACGTCAAGATCGCTTATGTGAGCTGAATGTGATTGAGCAAGTAGTAAACGTATGTGAGACTACCATTGTTCAAGATGCATGGTCTAGAGGGCAAGATCTAACAGTGCATGGGTGGGCTTATCGTCTCGAGACTGGCTTAGTTAATGATTTAGGTATGTCTATTAGTTCCACAGAAGAAATGAATGTGCGCTACGTCAAATCTTTATCTCGCTATGACGCTGAATAAATTGAGTTTTGTTTAAGAACTTTTCAAACTATTCCGGGGTAGCACTCCTTAAATTTCTAGCAATGCTTCCCTACAAGACTTTGGTCTCTGTTGGCTATGGCTTAGGCTATCTGGCAGCCCACATCCCAAATGAGCGTAATCGCGTAGTCCAGAAAAACCTGGAGCTCTGCTTCCCTGAGCTAAGCGCAACAGAAACTGATCAATTGAGAAAGCAACATTGGCGGCTACTGGGCCGTAGCCTAGTTGAAAAAAGTATTATTTGGCTGGGCAGTAAAAAACAGCTTGCCGACATGATTGAGGTTCTGTCGGAAGTTGATCTAAATGATAGACAGCCACGCATTTTAGTGAATATGCATTTCACCGGCATTGAAGGCAGCATTATTTTGAGCGCACTTGCCAAGGAAAAGGGCTGGCCACGTACTTCTGGCTTTTTTCAAAGAATGAAAAACCCTTTCTTCAACAAGAAGATTATTGAATGGCGTAATCGCTTCGGTGGAAATTCTATTGATCGCCAAGGAAACTCGCTTGAGCTCATTCGAGAAATCCGCAAGGGAAGCTTCATCATTATTGCGCCAGATATTGATTTAGGGCTCAAAGATTCCACTTTTGTCCCCTTCTTTAATATTCAAACCAATACGATCACAGCTGTATCGCGTCTAGCTAAAATTACAGGGGCGCAGGTTTGTATGATGATCACTACTTTAAAAAAGAGTGGGGCTGGCTATGTTTGCACTATTAGCAAGCCTCTTGAAAATTTCCCCACTGAAAATCCTGAAGCTGATACAGCGCGACTAAACACCATTTTTGAAAAAGAAATTAGGCTCAGGCCAGCCGAATACTACTGGGTTCATAAGCGCTTTAAAAACAGGCCACATAATGAGGCGAGTCCCTATTAGTGCTTCTGCTAGGGCCACTTTTGTCCTATCATTAAATAATGACTGAACGTATTGGCTTATTCGCTGATTTACATAGTAATTTAGAGGCTTTTGAAGCCTGCATGGAGAGAGCTCAAGAGCTGGGTGTTACTCGCATGGTTTTCTTGGGAGATATTGTTGGCTATAACGCCGATCCCGGCACCGTGATTGATCGCATTGGTGAAATGGTCGCTAATAAAAAAGCAATTGCTGTTTTAGGAAATCATGATCAGGCTATTTTCGAGGACCGCAGCAAGCAAATGAATGCAAGCGCAAATGCAGCAATCGAGTGGACTAAGGCTCAGCTCAACCCTCAACAAATCCGGTTTCTAAAAGAATTGCCGCTCATGGTTCAAGAGGAGGCGATGTGTTTTGTGCACGCATCGGCTCACAATCCAGCTGACTGGAATTACATTACCGACAGCATGAGCGCCTGGCGTTGCGTACAAAGCTCAGGAAAGGCGTATACCTTTGTCGGCCATGCTCATGAGCAAGCACTTTTCTATCAAAGCGCTGTCGGTAAGTTGATTCGTTTTGCGCCATATCCTGGCGATGGAGTTCCAGTGATGCACCATCGTCAGTGGGTTAGCGTGGTTGGCTCACTTGGTCAGCCACGAGATGGAAATCCAGAAGCTTGCTTTGCAGTATTTGCACCAGAGCTAGAAGTACTTACCTTTTATCGGACCCCATACGATCAATTTACAGCAGCTGAAAAAGTACGTCGCGCCGGGTTACCAGAAGATCTTGCTAACCGTCTCATCACAGGTAAATAATTTACCTATGTCGATGAATACTGAGATTGAAGCAGTTGATGAGATTTTCCAAGAGGGTAAAGTAGTTGATGGGTTTGTATTGGGGGCGGAAGTACATCGTGGCGGTATGGCCAGCCTCTATTCCGCCAGCAAAGAAGGGATTGATGTACCCATTCTCCTGAAGATTCCTAGAGTGGGTCGTGATCAGCCTGTTGAAAGCCTGATTGGCTTTGAGACTGAACTCACTATTCTGCGCTCACTGAAGAGCCCTTTCGTGCCCAAGTATCTCGGATCTGGAAATATGGCAACACGCCCCTACATTGCAATGGAGCACGTGGCAGGGAGACCTCTTGAGGACTTTATCAAAGAAGGTAAAGTTTTCACCATTGATGAAGTAGTGAAGATTGGTGCTGACTTAGCGCAAGCAGTGCAATCATTGCATGCCCAAGATGCCATTCATTTAGATATCAAGCCCGAAAATATTCTGGTTGACGATCAAGGCAAGATCACCTTGATTGACTTTGGCTTATCGCATCATGCGCGCTTTCCAGACTTACTCGCAGAGGAGATGCGCAAGGGGGTTGGCTCAGCACCCTATATTGCTCCAGAGCAAGTGATCGGGATTCGTTCAGACTATCGTAGCGATATCTTTTCTATCGGCGTCATCTTGTATGAGTTACTCACGGGCGAGCTTCCCTTTGGCAACCCTCAGTCGATGAACGGCTTGCGCAAAAGAATGTGGGCACAGCCATTTCCTCCGCGCGCAATTCGCAAAGAAATCCCCCGCTGGTTACAAGAAATTGTTTTGCGCTGTCTAGAACCCCGTGCAGCAGATCGCTATCAAAGCGCTACTCGTTTACGTCAAGTCTTGCGCGATCATGAGAGCGTCACCCTAACTGAGCGCGCTGATAGAGTTGACCCCCTGAGCTTTTGGGAAAATCTCAAACGCATGTTTCGTGCAGCGGGTTACGAGCCCTCCCCGAGTCCTCGCCCCAGCATCGGCAATGATGATGCACCTCTCATGATTGCAGCGATTGATACACGCCAATCTGACGAGGATTTGCGTGTATGCATGCAAACAACTACAAAGAATTTGCTACAGGCCTATCCCGAAAGCCGGCTCGTTTGTATCAGTACGATTGCGAGTACCCCGACTTTTGAGGGCAATCAAGAAAGTGAAACTGCTAGCGGTATTGTGCGAGGCCACCTTGTACAGCTTATGGAGTGGGCAAAGCCCTTGAAATTACCGCCAGAGCGAATTTCATATCACGTCCTGGAGGCGCTTGATCCAGCAAGTAGGATTGTGGAATTTGCTAAAGATAACGATGCCTCGCTAATCCTGATTGGAGCATCTCATAAGCCAGCAAATAAAATCACACCCTGGCGAACCTCGATGACAAAGATTGTTGAAGAGGCTCCTTGCAGCGTTCATATTGTCAGAACCTAGTCTTTACTAGGGCAATTGCCCGATAATATAGCCATGGAAGAAAAAATACGTGTATCCAAGCTACTCTCTGAGCTAGGTCTCTGCTCTCGACGTGAGGCAGACTCTTACATTGAGCAAGGCTTGGTCACTGTCGATGGTGAAGTGGTCAACGAGTTAGGCTCCCGGGCTTTTCGCCATCAGAAGATTGAGCTCCAGTCTGGAGCCAAAGCACAGCAGGCATCACGCATTACAGTGATTCTCAATAAGCCAGTAGGCTTTATTTCTCACTATGATGACGAGCAAGAATATCAACCAGCAGCCTCGCTCATCACTCCTGAGAATTACTTTGCTAGCCCGCTTGATAAGGGTCGCAACCCACGCTTTAATAGTCGCGGTTTAGCACCTGCAGGTCGCCTTGATATTGATTCCACTGGTATGCTGGTCTTAACTCAAGATGGTCGTATCGCAAAACTCCTCATTGGTGAAAATAGTCCCATCGAGAAAGAGTATCTGGTCCGAGTTGAAGGCGCACTCTCTTTTGAAGATTTAGATCGCCTCAAACATGGACTCGAATTAGATGGTGTCGTTTTAAAGCCAGCTCAAGTCAGCTGGCAGAACGAAGACCAACTTCGCTTTGTTTTACGAGAGGGTCGTAAACGTCAAATTCGTCGTATGTGTGAAATGGTTGGTCTCCGGGTTTTAGGTCTCAAACGCGTGCGTATGGGTAGAATTTCGCTGGGCGCCCTACCACCAGGAAAATGGCGCTTTGTGAGGCCCGAAGAGCAATTCTAAAAAGCTCCGCCCGTCTATAATTCTGTCAATTAGATTAAACGCAGAATTAC
>CANGWT010000120.1 GCA_947457745.1 Burkholderiaceae bacterium
ACTAAATGCTTCTTCATATAGCCCGGAATTTCTTTTTTGAATTGCTCTACAAAAACGGGTCGCTCAGGCCTTGGCCCCACAATCGACATCTTGCCTTGCAAGACATTAATAAACTGCGGTAGCTCATCCAAACTAGTTGAACGTAGCCATTTAGAAAATGCTGTGACGGATTTTTTGGCTGAACCACCCCACACTACTTTTCCTTCTTCAAGATCAACGGGCATTGTTCTGAATTTGTAGATCTCAAAAACCTCGCCATTCCAACCCACACGCTCTTGCCGATACAGTACTGGACCTGGAGAGCTTAGCTTCACACCGATTGCCAATAGCAACATCAGAGGACTAATGAAGATCAAAATCAAGAGTGACAAGCAATAATCCTCTAAGGACTTAAGAAATAAATTCATACCTGTCATTGGCGTGCCATACAGATCAATCATCTGCATGCCCAAGACTTCACTCACTCCATGATTGATTAAGCGAAATGAAAACCAATCCGGTACAAAGCGAATGGTTGCTGTGCTCATTTGGAGATGCTCCATCACCATACGCATTTGGGATCCATCACCCATCGGTAAGGCTAGCCAAATTTCGTTTAAAGATTGTTTAGCCAAAGCATCTAATTTGTTCGGATCTAATTCTTGTAATCTCTCTTGCACGCGATAACCAGACCAACTGGCATCCGTAATTCGGCGGGAGATTTCGTCAGCAGTGCTTCCAGCGCCCACAATGGCGATGTGGCGCAAATTGACACCTTTACTGCGATAGCGCCGGACTAAAAGATAGCTAAATAGTCTGCTGCCACACAGCACCAATAAGCTAGCACCGGCCCAAGAAACCAACCAAAGCCGTGAATACATCTCGGTCGATTTACTAAAAACGAGCCACACCAAAATCAAGATCCAGGTCTTCAAAACTCCGGAGGCTACCTGACCAAAGAGCGCTATGAGGTTTCCACCACGCCAAGAGCGATAGGCGCGATTTGTTAAAAACAAATAAGCGAGACTAGCCAACACCATCAAAGATGTGTAGCGCTGTAAATCTAAATCAGGGTCTTTGAAAATCTGAATTGCAAAGAAAGTAGCTAGGCCAACCAAGTTAATGATGACAAAGTCAAAAATGCGAATCAAATACGAATTAATAATCAGGGATGCGGCCATCGTCGTATTTTGCAGTACTAGTGAATGTTTATGGAAAATTTACGCAAAGCCTGAACAACATCTTGTACTGATATTTGATTCATGAGGTAGCTTGGGTTTTCTGGATATTCAAATCCTAAGTTCAAATAAGCGCCACCCTCATTGCGCCCTGGCCCCAAAATAATCGGTTTTAGCTCTGAAGTACTCCCTGGGTAAATAGGGCCCCAACGATCTGGGTCAGTTGGGCCGTGCAAGGCTACCAAGGGCGCCCCCAATAAGGCGGCGAGATGCATAGTCCCAGTGTTTACTGAAACCACTCCGGCCGATTTCTGCAAATACGCAGCCGTTGTCACCAAATCCACCTTGCCTGCCAAACTGGTCAGTACACCTTGTGCAAGAGGCTCAGGAAGGCTTTCAGCAATCTCAGCCAATAAGTTATCCGCCCTTGCCACATCACCAGGGCCACCAGTAATAAGAAGTCCGTAACCGGCTTTAAGGGCTCGATTTGCCAGCTCCACCCAAGATTGGAGCGGCCATTCCCGTAGCTCGAAGTGGTTTCCGCTGGCCCAAGGATGAAAAACAAGGTAGGGTTGCCTAATATTTAGGCAATTTATGCCGCCCAATGCTGTTAAGTCAATTTTAGGTAAAGAAGCTGATTTCAGCCCAAATGGGGCCAATAAAGCCCGAAAATTGTCTAATTCATGGGTTTTTGGGTTGTGGTCCACAACCCAATCATAGGAAAAGTGCCTATCTTGACCCAGGGTTCTAAACCCAAGCGTCCACTTTGCACCGCTCAGAGCACAAATTAAGGCGCCAATCCTGGGCCACTGAGAGGTATCCAGCAAAATATCGACAGGATGAGCTCGAACTTGCCTGATAGCAGCCCAAGGTTGGGTAATGGGCACCAAAACCAAGTTATCCCAGCCGCTAATCAGCTTAAATACGCCTGCATTGGCAGAAGTGGCAAAAATAGTGATTTTGAGCTGGGGATACGCTTTTTTAAGATCGCTAATGAGTACTGAGGCCAGCAAGGCATCGCCAATAGCGGCGAATACGCAGATTCCCAGACTCCGGAAAGATGCCGGTTTGGGCCGTTTGGGTCGCAAAAGGCCCATCAGCAGTAAAAGAGGTACGCCCAAGCAGCGGTCAAGCTTGCGCAATAGCGTGCGACCGCGCTCAGCATCCTTCTTCGCAACCACCTAGCTATACCCTCGGATTTTGCCCATGCTATTCAATTAACTTATTACACATTTTTATGTACCCCATTGTATTTGCTAGAAGTAATTGAGCAAAGCTAGTTCCAAGATGATATTTAAACTAAATTACAATGTGATACTTGCTGATTAACCCGATTTATTAAGAAAACTCTATGTCAAAATCAAAAGTTGCCCTGATCACAGGTATCACAGGCCAAGATGGTGCTTATTTAGCTGAGCTATTACTAAAAAAGGGTTATGAAGTACACGGCATCAAGCGTCGCGCTTCACTTTTTAATACCGACCGTATCGACCACCTGTATCACGATCCTCATATTGAGGGCTCTAAATTAACTTTGCATCATGGCGACTTAACTGACTCTTCTTGCTTAATTCGTATTATTCAGCAAACTCAGCCAGACGAAATCTATAACTTAGCTGCACAATCTCACGTAGCCGTCTCTTTCGAGGAGCCTGAGTACACGGCCAATTCAGATGCATTGGGTGCATTGCGTATTTTGGAAGCGATTCGCATCCTCAAGCTCGAGAAAAAGACCCGCTTCTATCAAGCATCCACTTCCGAGCTCTATGGCTTGGTACAAGAAATCCCACAAAAAGAAACTACACCTTTTTATCCACGTAGCCCATACGCAGTTGCAAAACTGTACGCCTACTGGATCACAGTGAACTATCGCGAAGCCTATGGCATGTATGCCTGTAATGGCATCTTGTTTAACCACGAAAGCCCAATCCGTGGCGAAACATTCGTTACTAGAAAAATTACTCGCGCCCTTGCCCGTATCAAATTAGGCATTCAGGATTGTTTATATCTTGGTAACTTGGATGCCAAGCGTGACTGGGGTCATGCACGTGACTACGTAGAAATGCAATGGCTCATGCTCCAACAAGAAGTAGCGGAAGACTTTGTGATTGCTACTGGGGTTCAATATAGCGTTCGTCAATTTATCGATTACGCTGCAAAAGAACTTGGTATTCAGATCACCTGGAAGGGTGAAGGCGTTGAGGAGAAGGGTTACGACGCTAGCGGTAAGTGCATCGTTGCTGTTGACCCACGCTACTTCCGCCCAACTGAAGTAGAAACATTACTTGGTGACGCCACCAAAGCCAAAGAAAAGCTCGGCTGGGTGCCAGTAACTTCATTTGAAGATCTCGTTAAAGAAATGGTTCGCGAAGACTTAAAAGGTGCGGAGCGTGATGAACTTGTGAAGAAACACGGCTACGCCACTTTAAGTCGCAATGAATAAAACAGTAAAGATTTATGTAGCAGGTCATCGCGGCATGGTGGGTAGTGGTATCACCCGCCTGCTTAAAGTACGTGGTTACGAGAACGTCATTACCCGCACTCATGCGGAGTTGGATCTCCTAAACCAAGCTGCAGTCCATGAGTTTCTAGCTACAGAAAAGCCTGACTATATTTTTATTGCTGCAGCTAAAGTAGGTGGCATTCAGGCAAATAATATTTATCGTGCAGACTTTATTTATCAAAACCTGATGATTGAGTGCAACCTCACTCATGGCGCTTATCTGGCTGGCATCAACAACCTCATGTCTTTAGGTTCTAGCTGTATTTACCCAAGAGATTGCCCGCAGCCAATTAAGGAAGAGTATTTATTGACAGGCCCATTGGAGCAAACCAATGAGCCTTATGCCTTGGCAAAAATTGCTGGCATTAAGCTTTGCGAGAACTACAACCGTCAGTACGGCACAAAGTATGTCAGTGTGATGCCAACCAATTTGTATGGTCCAGGCGATAACTATGACCTCAATAATTCCCATGTATTACCAGCCTTAATCCGCAAAGCGCATGAAGCAAAATTGCGCAAAGACTCACATATGATGGTCTGGGGTTCAGGTAAAGTTCGTCGTGAGTTCTTGCATGTGGATGATATGGCGAGAGCCTGCGTCATGCTAATGGAACAGGGCTACGATGGCTCTTTTGTGAATATTGGCTGCGGTAATGACATCACCATCCGCGAACTCGTCGAGGAAGTAGTGGCAGTCGTTGGATTTGAGGGTGAATTGCAGTTTGACACCTCAAAACCCGATGGCACTCCCCAAAAACTACTTGATGTTAGCAAGGCAAATAACTTGGGCTGGAAGGCAGAAATCCAACTGCGCCCTGGTATTACTGATGCCTATCAGTGGTTTTTAGAGAATATTGCCTCTACTTTGAAATAATTTCTCTCTTTTACGCAATCAGCAAGGGCCTACATGGCCCTTTTCTTTTAGGTAAAATCGCCCCATGAACCTCAATTTTTCAATGGTAATTATTTGTGGGGGCGCCGGCTCCCGTTTGTGGCCCGTGTCTCGCGAGAACCGTCCCAAAGTGTTTATGCCGGTCGCAAGTCAACAATCGCTCCTGAGCGAAACCGCTAATCGCATTAGCTCTGCCAATCCTTGGCTTTGCATTGTGACTTCTGAGAGCTTAGGTTTTCAGGTGGTAGCGGACCTCAAAGATTCTGAACAAACAGCCAATCTCACCATCATTGAACCCTTACGTCGCAATACTGCACCAGCCGTTCTATTCGCTGCACTAGCAGCCAAGCATGCTGGTCGTGGCAATATTCCCATGCTCGTTTTGCCAGCTGACCATGTCATTCATGACAAGGTGGGTTTTGAGATGGCAGTTGCGAAAGCTGTCGAGTTTGCCCATGAAGGTCATTTAGTGACATTTGGTATTCCACCGACTCATGCTGAAATTGGTTATGGCTACCTCAAGCTCGGCAATCCCGCCAATACCTCAGGCAAGGCAGAGGGTCGGGTTGTTGAACAGTTTGTAGAAAAACCCGCTCTGGCATTAGCTGAAAAATATGTCGCCGCCGGAAACTATCACTGGAACTCAGGCATGTTCTGCTTTACGCCAGACACCCTTTTACAAGTCGCTCATGACATTGCGCCGCAACTCTCAAAACAGGTCGAGGCCTGCTGGAGTGCCAGCACCCAAGCAAATGGTGATAATGCTCTCAACACCACAGTCAATCTAGATAAGACAACTATGAGCGCCATCGAAGATATCTCTCTCGATTACGCCATCATGGAAAAAGCACCTAATGTGGTTTCCGTTAACGCCAGCTTTGACTGGGATGACGTTGGCTCATGGGATGCCATGGCAAAGCACTTCCCTGAAGATGAACACGGCAATGCAGCTCAAGGTAAAGCGATTTTTGTCGACTCAAAAAATAACTTTGTATTCGGACGTGAGCGCTTA
>CANGWT010000121.1 GCA_947457745.1 Burkholderiaceae bacterium
AACTTAATTGAAGCGCCCTGACTGGTCTTATCAGCAAAGCGCACTTGGTAGCCTACGTCTTGACCAATGAGAGTGCCCAACTCCTGAGCGATACGCTTTGCAGTGGCCGTAGCAGCGATACGGCGAGGTTGTGTGTGCCCAATGAGACGACCACCGTTCATAGTGCCCCTGCCAAGATCTAAACAGATTTTGGGTAATTGGGTTGTTTTGCCAGAACCAGTCTCACCACAGACAATCACAACCTGGTGAGAACTCAAGGCATCCTTGATGATTTGACGTTGGCTTGATACCGGCAACTCCTCCGGAAAGCGAATCTCCAACCGTCGAAGGGTGTTGGAAGCAGGCACAGTCTCAGGGCTTGCTTTGGGTTTTTGTTGGTTTATGGGCTCTTGCACCCTATAATTTTCTCACTATGCCAACAAATGCACCGAATCCCGGCTCAAATGCCGAAGAATCCAGCTCTAACTTTCCGTTTGTAGGATGGTTGCGTGATGTTGCGCCCTATATTCATAGCTTCCGTGAGAAGACCTTTGTAATTGCCTTTGCTGGTGAGCTGGCTCAAGAAATTGGCCTAGAAAATCTAATTGAAGATATCGCCATGCTGCACGCAATGGGTATGCGTATTGTTTTGGTTCACGGCATCCGCCCTCAAATTGAAGAGCAGTTAATGCTTCGCAACATTAAGAGTCAATTTGGCCAAAGCGCAATGCATAGTTACCGGATTACCGATGCAGCCGCCCTAGAATGTGTCAAAGAGGCTGCTGGTGAATTACGCCTGGATATCGAGGCAGCATTTAGTCGGGGATTACCCAATACTCCGATGGCAGGTTCACGAATCTCTGTTATTTCGGGCAACTTTATTACGGCAATGCCTGTAGGCGTAGTTGAGGGAATTGATTACATTCATACTGGCTTGGTGCGTAAAGTTGACTCCACCTCCATTAAACTCTCACTCGATAGTAATAAGATCGTACTGCTCTCACCGTTGGGCTTCTCGCCAACTGGTCAAGCATTTAATCTTGCTTTTGAAGATGTAGCTGCATCTACTGCTGCAGCACTCAAAGCAGATAAGTTGATTTTCTTAAGCCCCTATGCCGGTTTGAAAGATGAGGAAGATGACTTCATCACCGAACTCTCAATGCCCCAGCTTCAAGAATATGTAGCCCAACATCCAGAACTCGATCTAGGCATGAAGAGTTTATTGAATATTGCTGGCAGGGCTATTCGTGCTGGCGTAAGTCGGGTGCACTTTTTACCTTGTAACCGAGATGGTGCCCTCCTGGAAGAACTCTTCACACATGATGGTATTGGCATGATGCTAGCCTCATCCGATATTGAGAATTTGCGTGAAGCTAACCAAGATGATGTTGGTGGCATTCTGCAGCTCACCAGCCCGCTCGAAGAGGAAGGTATTCTGGCTGCACGAGGTCAAGATGTCATCGAGCGTGATATTCAGCGCTTCTCTGTGATTGAGCATGACCGCGTTCTCTTTGGGTGTGCAGCCCTATTCCCATTTCCGAATGGCGTAGGTGAGCTTGCTTGCCTCGCAGTAGATCCCGATGTTCAAGGTTCAGGCGATGGAGAGCGTTTGCTCAAGCGCGTTGAAATGCGAGCAAAACGGGAAGGCATCAAGAAGCTTTTCGTCTTGACTACTAGAACCGAGCATTGGTTTTTGAAGCGCGGCTTTAAGCGCGCATCGGTAGACGATCTTCCAGAAGAAAGAAAGCAAATTTACAACTGGGATCGTAAATCTATGGTTTTGACCAAAGATCTCTAACAAGCTCTTTGTTTAATATTTTCTCTTTAGTACATCGTATTTGAAAGGCAACACAAATGGCACGCATGGTTCAATGCATCAAACTGAATAAAGAAGCTGAAGGCATGGACTTCGCCCCACTACCAGGCGATCTCGGTAAGAAAGTTTGGAATCAAGTCTCCAAAGAAGCTTGGGCTGCTTGGTTGAAGCACCAAACAATGCTCATTAATGAGAATCGTCTGAACATGGCTGACCCTCGTGCACGTCAATATCTCCTCAAGCAAGTTGAAAAATACTTCTTTGAAGGTGGTGCAGATATGGCTCAGGGTTATGTACCGCCAGCTGAATAATTATTTCTGAATATCTCTTGACGAGTCCAGCTCAGAAGCATAGGATGAAATCGTAGTCAGTCAGTTTTCGTGATCGGCTACATTGGCGAAAGCCACTACTCGTAAGCATATCTATGTGCTTATGGGCATTGGGAACATAAATTCTTCCCTTTGCCTGCGCCATGAATCATCATGGCAAACAAACCCGATGGATCAGCTTGCTGCCCCGTCGGGTTTTTTAATTAAAAGGTAATTCTACTCACGCCAGATGTATTGCTCACTAATAAAACATCTGCTTTCTTGTTTGCGAATAAACCAACCGTGATTACGCCAGCGATTTGATTCATTTGCGCTTCAAGTTCTAGCGGATTAGCTATCTTTAAACCAGCGACATCCAAAATCCAGCCGCCGTTATCTGTCACAAAGGGCTGACTTGATGTTTGACCTAAATCTGCACAAGTCTCTTTGCTCACTCTGAGTCTTACTGTCCCGCCCAACTTAATCAGTTCCTGAGTAACAATTCCTTTTGAGAAGGGAATGATTTCTACAGGCAATGCAAAGTTACCCAGTACCGGAACCTGTTTTGAGGCATCGCAAATACAAATAAATTGCTTAGCCATGGAAGCAATAATCTTTTCACGGGTCAAAGCACCGCCGCCACCTTTAATCATGTAGCCAGAAGGATCAATTTCATCCGCACCATCCACATAGGCAGGTAGATGATCCACCTCATTGGGGTCCATCACCTTAAAACCGTGCTTTAACAGGCGCTCAGTCGTGGCATTGGAACTGGATACAGTTCCCAAGAAATGCGCCTTGTGGGGTGCTAAGGCATCAATGAAGTAGTTGGCGGTAGAGCCCGTCCCAACACCCAAGATCTGGCCCGTAGGTAGCTTTAATACCTCATCCCGCGCCGCTTCACCTACCAATTGCTTTAGTTGATCTTGATTCATGATCTTGCCCGATATCCTTATCTGAACTGGAACAGCCTTATCTATCCATCTATCATATGATATTCAATCTGTTCCACCTGATTAATACATTGAGAATATTACAAATAGCCATGACATCACCTGCGAGCACACTGAGCCAACTCAAACAATTCACCACTGTCGTGGCCGATACTGGCGACTTTGAGCGTATGCGGGAATACCAACCGCAAGACGCTACCACCAACCCCTCCCTCATCCTGAAGGCTGCACAGCAAGCCAACTACCAGGTCTTAGTAAATCAAGTCAAATCAGCACACCCTGGCATAAAACCAGTCGATTTAGTCGACCATATCCTGGTAGCTTTTGGTCTGGAGATTTTGAAGATCGTCCCAGGAAGGGTTTCAACTGAAGTTGATGCCCGCCTCTCTTTTGATACTCAGACAACAATTAAGAAGGCTAAGAATCTCATCTCGCTGTATGAATCACATGGGATTAATCGAGAACGCGTCTTGATTAAGCTAGCTGGTACATGGGAAGGAATTGAAGCAGCTAGAGCTTTAGAGGCAGAAGGCATTCAATGTAATATGACGCTACTCTTCTCTTTGGTCCAAGCGGCGGCTTGCGGTGCAGTCAATGCGAAATTGATTTCGCCCTTTGTAGGCCGAATTACCGATTGGTACAAGACCAAACTTGGCAGCAATTGGAGCGATGAAAATAATGGCGGAGCAAATGATCCTGGCGTTACATCGGTTAAGCGTATCTTCCACTATTACAAGCACTTTGCGATCAGCACCGAAATCATGGGGGCCAGTTTCCGTAATACTAGTCAAATTTTAGAGCTTGCTGGGTGCGATTTACTCACTATCAGTCCAGAGCTATTGGGTGATCTTCAAAAAAGTACAGCAGTGTTAGAGAGAAAACTAAATGCTAGCAATGCAGCTAGCGCGCTTGCTAGCGAAAATATCCTAGCACTCAAGTTAGATGAATCGAACTTTAGATTGCAACTGAATGACGATGCAATGGCTACTGAAAAGTTGGCTGAAGGGATAAGGAATTTCTGCATCGATACTGAGAAATTAGAAGCGCTCTTAAGCAACTAATTCTGTAAATTGCCAGATTGAGGAGTCTAGATGATTATTCATTGCCCGCATTGCAATAAAGGAAACCGCCTTCCTACTGAAAAGCTCAATCAAACGCCTGTCTGCGGAGCTTGTCATCAAGAGCTCCTATCGCTCCCAATTAACGCCACAGCAGCTAACTTTAGCGAACTGATAACTCAATCTGTAATACCAGTGATAGTAGATTTCTGGGCGCCATGGTGCGGACCATGCAAGATGTTTGGCCCAACCTTTCAGGCAAGCGCCAGTACTCATGCAAATCAAGTATTGTTTGTGAAGGTCAATACCGAGGCAGAACAACTACTCGGATCTCAATGGAATATCCGCTCAATACCAACACTCGCAGGATTTAAGGGTGGCAAGGAAGTGCACCGTATTAGTGGTGCTCTGCCGCCAGCCGAACTAGAGCAATTTGTGCAGCAGTTGACTATTTAGGCTCTTTGGATAATCGCTGCCTTAGTGCCTCATACAAACAGACGCCACTTGCAACGGATACGTTTAGACTTTCTACAACCCCCTTCATCGGAATACGTACCAACTCATCACAAGTCTCGCGGGTTAAGCGGCGCATGCCCTCACCCTCTGCACCCATAACAATTCCAATGGGACCAGTCAGATCTAAATCGTAAATCGATTTTTCAGCTTCATCATCGGTACCAATTAGCCAAACACCCGCTTCTTGCATCTCTTTCATGCTTCGAACCAGATTGGTAACGGTAATGACAGGCATTACCTCAGAAGCACCGCTCGACACTTTACTCACAGTGGCATTAATTGAGGCCGAACGATCTTTGGGAATAACGACAGCATCTACACCGGCACCATCCGCAACGCGTAAACATGCGCCAAAGTTGTGGGGATCAGTCACACCATCCAAAACCAAGAACATCACCTTACTTTGATTACTTTGAGCATCCTCCACTACCTCGGTAATGGTCCGAGCAATGGTCATCTTCTCTGCTAAAGCGACTACCCCTTGATGGCGATCATGTCCTGCCAGTTTGTGAAGACGTTCAGCATCAGCGGCATGCAATCTTTCGCCTAGAATTTCTTCAGCTTGTTTAAGAAAATCACCCATACGGCGATCTCGTCGACTGGGATCAAAATAAACCGACTTCAGACTTGCTGCATCTAATCGTAAGCGCGCTTGAACTGAATGAAAACCAACTAATATTTGCTTCATTTTTACTTATCTCGATCTTATATTGATACTTATTTACGACGCGCTTTAGCACTCCGAGCAGGTGGTTTTGTGCCTGCAGGTTTTCCAGCGGGTCTGGTGGGCTTCCCGGACTTTGCAACTTTACTTGCAGTGCGCCCAGCTTGACTCTTAGATTGATTTGCGCCAAGGTTACCAGCAGATTTAGCGGCATTTACATTTACACCAGAATGC
>CANGWT010000122.1 GCA_947457745.1 Burkholderiaceae bacterium
GCCACTTCAAAAGGTTCGTTCTCACGGAGGCGGACTGTAGTCATACTTGTTTAACTCGTATATGCTCGAAAAATATCGATAAATTAACTGAAATGCGATTCTAGCACGACCAAGTAAAAAATGATTGTTTTAGGCATAGAAACATCTTGTGACGAGACCGGGGTAGCCATATACGACACCACTCCCTGGGAAAACCACGCCCCAGCCCATCAGGGCATCCTAGGACAGGCACTGCACTCCCAAATTGCCATGCACCGTGACTACGGGGGTGTGGTCCCAGAATTGGCCTCTAGAGACCACATAAGGCGGGTTTTACCCCTTCTGGACGATACTTTGCATGAGGCTGGGCTCAAATTAAAGGATATTGATTCTGTAGCCTATACCCAGGGCCCTGGATTGGCTGGCGCCCTACTTGTGGGCAGTGCTTTTGCCAAATCCCTAGCCCAGGGACTCAATTTGCCTTCGATTGGAGTGCATCACCTTGAAGGGCACCTGCTTTCACCGCTTTTAGGAGTTTCTGTACCGGAATTCCCTTTTATAGCCCTCCTAGTCTCGGGTGGGCATACCCAGCTGATGCTGGTGAGCGGAGTTGGTAAGTACCAACTTCTAGGCGAAACCCTAGACGATGCCGCTGGCGAAGCCTTTGATAAAACAGCCAAATTACTGGGCTTGGACTATCCGGGCGGAGCTGCTATCTCCAAATTAGCAGAAAAAGGGCATTCCGGACGATTTGACTTGCCCAAGCCAATGCTGCACTCAGGGGATTTAGATTTTTCCTTCTCTGGACTCAAAACAGCGGTTCTGAACCAAGTGAAAAAATTTGATGCACTGGGTAATACTGATCCTAATGAGAAGGCCACTTTTCAAGCGGATCTGGCGCGCAGCTTTGTCGACTCCTTGGTCGCAGTACTTGTCAGCAAATCAGAAAAAGCACTGAAGCAAACTGCTTGTAAGCATTTGGTGCTTGCTGGTGGCGTGGGCGCCAATTTGCAATTACGCGCAGCTCTCAATGCGAGTGCTAAGAAGAATCGATTTGAAGTTCACTATCCACCAGTCGATCTATGTACCGATAACGGCGTAATGATTGCATTTGCTGGGGCACTGCGCATGTTGGCAGAAAACAATGGCTCAACTACTTCAGGTGCTTTTGATATCAAACCCCGCTGGGATTTGGCGAGCAATAATTTATCTTAAGATTATTTCGCGAGACTAATTTTGGCGTAGGCACTGTGGTTATGAATCGACTCAAAGTTCTCAGCTTCAACCACTAAAGACAAAATTCGCGCATCGCCTTTGAGTTGGCCTGCTACATCGCGCACTAAGTCTTCCACAAACTTCGGATTGTCATAAGCGCGCTCGGTAACCCACTTCTCATCAGGGCGCTTGAGCAAGCCCCACAACTCGCTGGAGGCTTGGCTCTCAGCGGCCGCAACTAAATCTTCTACCGTCATCTTGGTCTGTGAATCTAGTTCTACTGACATGGTCACATGTGAACGTTGATTGTGCGCTCCATACTCCGAAATCTCTTTAGAGCAAGGGCACAAACTCATCACTGGAACTAGAGCGCGTAGGTTCAACTCAACGTAGACTGCGCCAGATGCATTTTGCTTTGCCTTTGCGGTCCAAGTCACTTCATAATCCATCAAGCTTTCAACACCAGATACAGGTGCGGCTTTTTTGACAAAGTGCGTATACGTAAATTGAATGCGGCCTTCACTTGCATTTAGTAGTGGCAACATCTCACGCACCATTGCAACTACCGATGCACTATCAATAGGTTCATTGTGTTTTTGCAAGAGTGCAATGAAGCGGGACATGTGTGTGCCCTTCACATGCGCAGGCAAAGCCACATCCATTTCAAAATTACCAACCGCCGGCATCACACCCGCCTGAGTACGAATGCTTAATGGATGGCGCAATCCCCGAATCCCCACCTGCTCGATTGGCAAAGCGCGCTCATCATGTGAAGACTGTATGTCTGGCATGGATTGCGGCTTGAGAAAGGCGGTGTTGATGTCGTTCATGACTCTATTTTCAGGCAAAAATGACTTATTTGCCTACGGCCACAGGATTTCTGGCAGTTTTAGCTGGAAAACGCAGGGAAATAGCCTTTGCAATCCCCGCAACATCCAAGCCACACTGACTCATCAAGAGTTTGTAATCGCCATGCTCAACAAATACATCAGGAAGGCCTAATTGCAAAAGGGGTTTGTTTATCCCCAGAGCAGAGAGCGCCTCTAAGCACGCACTACCTGCACCACCCTGAATCGCGCCATCTTCAATCGTCACAAAATAATCATGGTCTTGCGCCAAGGATTTGAGAAGCTCAAGATCCAATGGTTTAACAAAACGCATATTGGCAACTGAGGCATCCATTTGCTCTGCAACTTCAAGTGCTGGATAGAGTAAGGTTCCGAAAGCTAAAATTGCTATGCGCTGACCGGCAGGCGCGCTCGACTTACGACGCAATTCACCTTTACCCAATGGCACGGTACGTAATTCTTTGGAAGGAATGGTGCCAACACCAGCACCACGCGGATAGCGCACTGCACTGGGGTGGGGCTGATGAAATGCGGTCGTCAATAAATCACGACACTCTGCTTCATCTGCCGGTGTCAAAACCAACATATTCGGAATGCAACGTAAGAACGGAATGTCATACGCACCCGCATGGGTTGCGCCATCTGCACCAACTAAGCCAGCGCGATCCAACGCAAAAAGTACCGGCAAATCCTGAATCGCGACATCATGAATGAGTTGATCGTAAGCGCGCTGCAAGAAGGTAGAGTAGATCGCCACCACCGGCCTCATACCTTCACATGCCATGCCAGCAGCAAAAGTCACTGCATGCTGCTCAGCAATACCGACATCGTAATAACGCTTAGGGAAATTCTTTTCAAACTCCACCAGACCAGAGCCTTCACGCATTGCAGGTGTAATACCAATCAGCAATGGATCAGCGTGCGCCATATCGCACAGCCATTCACCAAACACTTGAGTGAAGGTTTTTTGAGAAGGAGTGACGGACTTCTTAACACCCTCTTCCGGATTGAACTTACTTGGGCCGTGATACAGAACAGGATCTGCTTCGGCCAACTCATAACCCTGACCTTTGCGAGTCACCACGTGCAAGAACTGCGGGCCGCGCCCCTCAAGCGCCAAGCGGCGAACATTTTGCAACATCGGAATGAGCGCCTCTAAGTCATGGCCATCGATTGGGCCGTAGTAGTTAAAACCAAACTCTTCAAAAATAGTGGATGGGGAAACCATGCCCTTAGCATGATCTTCTAAGCGTTTTGCAAACTCGCGCAAAGGCGGCGCAATGGATAAAACGCTATCGATACCCTTCTTCGTTGCAGAGTAAATATTGCCACTCAATAGTCTAGCGAGGTGTCGATTGAGTGCGCCCACTGCTGGTGAGATGGACATATCGTTGTCATTCAGAATAACCACTAATGGTAGATCCTCATACACACCCGCATTGTTCATGGCTTCAAATGCCATACCACCAGTCATGGCGCTATCGCCAATCACCGCAACGGCAACTTGCTTCTCGCCCTTGGTTTGGAAAGCGCGAGCCATACCCATCGCCGCAGAAATACTCGTTGAAGAGTGGCCGGTACCAAAGGCATCGTATTCACTTTCAGCGCGACGTGGAAAGCCTGACAAACCATCCAACTGGCGCAAGCTACTCATACGCTCACGACGACCAGTCAAAATTTTGTGCGGGTAGCTTTGGTGGCCCACATCCCACACAATTCGATCTTGCGGTGTATCAAATACATAGTGCAAGGCTATGGATAACTCGACCGTACCCAAGTTAGAAGAAAGATGTCCGCCCGTTTTAGATACAGAATCCAAAACAAACTGACGTAATTCATCTGCAAGCACAGGGAGCTGCTCGCGGGAAAGTTTTTTTAGATCTGCAGGAGAGTGAATAGAATTTAAAGTCATCAAATCTTTAGTAATCTTATTTACCTCTATTAACTACCAATAGAGCCAAATATTTCAGGGCCCCGGCTTTAGCGCCAAAACTCTCTAAGCTAGCAATCGCCGTTTCTTGTAAATCTGTTGCTGCTTTCTTGGCATAGTCTAAACCCATCAAGGTCACATAGGTCGGCTTGTCATTGGCCGCGTCTTTTCCTGCGGTTTTACCCAAGGTTTGACTATCTGCAGTGGCATCCAAAACATCATCCACAATTTGAAAGGCCAAGCCCAAAGCTTCAGAGTAGTTTTTGAGGTGCTGCATTTGAGTCGGACTCAGCTTGGCAGCAATACCACCCATCTGTACCGAACAAGAAAGTAGAGCCCCTGTTTTCATCGCATGCATTTGCTTTAGTCCAGCAAGGTCTAGTTTCTTTCCCACGCTCTCGAGATCGATTGCCTGACCACCAGCCATACCGCGTGAACCAGACGCACTAGCCAATAGGCTGATCATCGCCAAGCGCGTATGAGCATCGCACTGCGTATTTGCCAAAACCTCAAATGCGCGAGTCTGCAATGCATCGCCAACTAATAAAGCAGTCGCCTCGTCATAAGCCTTGTGCACGGTAGGACGTCCACGGCGTAAGTCATCGTCATCCATACAGGGCAAATCATCATGGACCAAGGAATAGGCATGAATGCATTCAATTGCAACCCCAGCAGAATCTAAAACATTATTTTTCTCTTCGTTGAAATCATCGCCTAGCTCACCAGCGGCGTAAACCAACAAAGGACGAATGCGCTTACCGCCACCTTGGGCGGCATATCGCATAGCTTCATGCAAGCGTGCGGGATTCGCATTCGCAGCATCGAGCAAACTATCGAGAGCCAATTCAGTTCGCTGCCCGTGAGTGCGAACCCAATCTTCAAATGAAAGTGCGTTGTTCATAAAAGTAAAGTTTTAGAGCAGCTTACGCTTCGAATACCCGAACTTGCTGCTCAACTTGAGCAAGCATGGCCTGGCAATGTTTTAAGAGTGCTGCACCACGTTGGTACGCCAAAAGCGTCTCTTCCAAAGAGAATTTGCCAGATTCCATATCAGAAATCAGCTTTTCCAGCTCCTTGACAGCCTGCTCATAACGCAAATTAGGGTCGATTTGTAGCTCAAGACCGGGCTTCTGATCTTCAGATTTCTTCGCTGGCATTGGCTTATTTCCTTCAAATTTCTAAGAGATGTAGTCCCATATATTAAAGCGAGATGGGGGTCAGATGGGTATAATCGCTTCCTTCCTTTCCAATATCGATCCGTCGATAGTTGGATTGGTTATTCCGCTTAGCTTCGGCTGACGTTTTCGGGGGTGGGGAGAATGACTAATCTGGCTACCGCGCAGCAGCTTGCGCCGTCCAACTTACAACTGCCGGTTTCGGCCTATTTTGACGTTGATCTCTATCAGCGTGAGATTGAACTGCTTTTTAAGCAGGGCCCAGGCTATGTTGGTCACGAACTCATGGTTCCCGAGATTGGTTCTTACCAAACTTTGATATCCGAGAATGAAGGCCGC
>CANGWT010000123.1 GCA_947457745.1 Burkholderiaceae bacterium
GGAGCAGGTGGATGCGAGCTATAAAAAGCGGTATAGATCGGATCTGGCGTTAGGGTTGACGCATTGTCTTGATAGAGCTTAACTAATGCAGAAATCAAATCGCTTGCAGAAGACTTATCTGCAGCAAAACCATCTGCCTCATATTCATGTTTGCGTGATGCCAAGCTGGACAGCGGCGTCAGGAAGAAGCTAAATACTGGTGCAACGAGCATAAAGAGTGCTAAAGCCAAACCACCGTTATAGCCATTCAGATTGGGCATCACACCTAGATCGCTGTAGAACCATGGCTGGGTGCTGATCCAGCCCAAAAGTGCAAATGTCAGAAAGCTCATGGCAAAGGAAACTAGCAAACGCTTGCGTATATGGTTGCACTTGTAGTGACCAAGTTCATGAGCCAGGACAGCCTCTACTTCGCCGGGATTGAGCTTCTCAATCAAGGTATCAAAAAAGACAATACGCTTCGCTTTGCCCATGCCAGCAAAAAATGCATTGCCGTGCGCACTGCGCTTGCTACCATCCATAACAAATAAACCTTGGCTGGCAAAATCACAGCGGCTTAATAAAGCTTCAATTTGAGTCTTTAGAGGCCCCTCTTCTAGTGCTTGAAACTTATTAAAGATCGGAGCGATGAAGGTCGGAAATATCCATTGCATTAATAGGCTAAATACAGTGAGTACGCCCCAGGCCCACAGCCACCAAAAGTCACCTGCTTGTGCCATCAGGCTGAGGATGACCCAGAGAAGAGGGACACCAATTGCGCCACCAACACCTAATCCTTTGAACATATCGCTAAAGAAGAGTTTGGCGTTCATGCGATTAAAGCCAAAGCGCTCTTCTAGGTAAAACTGTTTGTACCAAGAGAAAGGCAGATCAAGAATTCCGGAGATCAAGACGACGGATATCAGCAGGGCCATTTGCTGAGCAATGCCCTCACCCAATAGCTGCAGTAAAGATAGATTTAAAATCTGTAAACCACCCAAGAGCGTGAAGCCGATCAAGATCATTGCACTGACGCCATTCTCTAAAGTACCCAGGCGCAGTTTGGCGATCGTATAGTCGGCAGCTTTTTGATGTTCGGCCAAAGAGATCTGCGATGCAAACTCAGCAGGTACTACATCGCGGTTGATAGCAACGTGTCGAATTTGGCGTTGGGATAACCAGTGGCGTAGACCAAAGCTGGCGATGAAGGCGATTAAAAAAACAATTGTGAATGTCATGAGATGATTATAGATATGAGTGAAAAAACAAGTACTCCAAGCCCAAAGGCGGCGCCAGCCAGTGAGCACCTGATTTGGGTGGATATGGAGATGTCAGGCCTAGATCCTGAAAAAGAGCGCATTTTAGAAATTGCTGTGATCGTGACCGATGCGCATCTCAATACCATTGCAACCGCTCCTGTTTGGGTGATCCGTCAGGAAGATGCCCTATTGGATGCGATGGATGCCTGGAATAAGGGCACTCACGGGCGCTCTGGCCTGATTGACAAGGTCAAGGCATCAGCCACCGATGAAGCCACCGCTGAAGCTGAATGTATCGCTTTTCTGAAGAAGTATATAAAGCCCGGTATTGCGCCAATGTGTGGCAATACGATTGGTCAGGATCGACGCTTTATGGCGAAGTACATGCCAAAACTGGAGGCGTTCTTTCATTATCGAAATATTGATGTTTCAACACTCAAGGAGTTGTGCAAGCGTTGGCATCCTGAGTTAGTGAAGGGTTTCACTAAAAAGCAGGCGCATACCGCCTTGGCCGATATTGAGGAATCTATCGAAGAGCTCAAGTACTACCGAGAAAAATTTATCGTACCTTTACCGGAATAAATTTCAACATCCGTAATCAGAAAAAGGGTCTAGTAATAGACCTTTTCATTCTCCAAAAGGATCGCTCACCTTATTTCTTGATAGCGCTCTTAGGTCTAAAGGCTTTGATGATGGTTTCATCTGTTTCGATATAAGGGCCGCCGATCAGGTCGATACAGTAGGGGACGGCAGCAAAGATGCCTGGAGCAATAGATTTGCCCTCGGCATCTTTCAAACCTTCAAGGGTTTCTTTGATAGATTTAGGTTGGCCTGGCAGATTGATAATGAGGGCAGTGTGCCCCTCGATTTCTCGTAAAACTGCCGTCTGGCGTGACAAAATTGCCGTAGGTACAAAGTGCAGGCTAATTTGGCGCATTTGCTCGCCAAATCCGGGCATTTCTCGGGTTCCAGCGTCAATTGTGGCCTCAGGGGTGACATCTCTTCGGGAGGGGCCTGTACCGCCCGTAGTGAGGACTAAATCGCAACAGAGGTCATCAGTCAGTTCTACGATCGTTTCGGTAATAACCTCCCGCTCATCCGCAATCAGACGCTCATGAAAGACGCAGGGGGTGCTAATAGCGTTCTGTAGCCATAATTGCAGGGCAGGAATACCCTCATCGGTATAAACGCCCTTACTTGCTCTATCAGAGATCGATATTAGGCCGATTTTGATTTCGTTGGGGGAGGATCTTTTCCAGGCTTCGGTATGCTTCATGTTTCTATTCTAGCTATTATTAGGACATGTTTACACACTCATCAAATCAGTTTCAAGAAATCATCGATTTCATGCTCACAGAGGCCAAAAGACGGGGTGCCTCGGATGCTGTGGCCGAGGTTTCTGAAGGCCAAGGTCTCTCGGTGACCGTTCGCAAAGGCGAGGTCGAGACAATCGAGCAAAGCTTAGACAAACAGGTTGGCGTAACAGTATTTTTAGGCCATCGTCGAGGTAATGCCAGTACTAGTGATTTCTCTAAGGATTCTTTAAAGGCGACCGTTGAGGCTGCGTACCATATTGCCCAACATACGGCGGAAGATTTATGTGCTGGCCCTGCTGAAAAAGAACTGCTCGAAAAACATCCGCTGGATCTCGATTTATTTCATCCGTGGGATTTGGACTCAGCAACAGCAATCGATATTGCACGCGCTGCTGAAGGCGCTGCCTTTGCGGTGAGTAAGCAAATTCAAAATAGTGATGGTGCTTCGGTATCGGCACATCATGCGCATTTTATGATGGGAACCAGTCACGGTTTTATGGGTGGTTACCCATTCTCACGACACTATATTTCTTGTGCACCAATTGCAAATGAGGGCGGTAAAAAGTCGCTCATGCAAAGAGATGATTGGTATTCCAGTTCACGCATTCCTGGAGAGTTGGCTAATCCAGCTGCCATTGGTAAATACGCAGCAGAGCGTGCACTTTCACGCCTTAAGGCAAGGTCACTGACCACTCGACGTTGCCCAGTCATTTTTGAAGCCCCCTTGGCTGCTGGCCTATTGGGTGGATTAGTGCAAGCAGTGTCTGGGGGCGCTTTATATCGCCGCTCCAGTTTTCTATTGGATAGCTTAGGTAAGCAAGTATTGCCAAAGCATGTCAGCCTTTTTGAAAACCCTCACCTCAAGGCAATGACAGGAAGCGTACCTTTTGATGAGGAGGGTGTGAAGACCTCGGCGAGAACCGTGGTTGAAAAAGGGATTTTGCAAGGTTATTTCTTATCCACTTATTCCGCTAGAAAACTTGGAATGAAGACTACTGGTAATGCGGGTGGCTCTCATCATCTGACATTACATAGTCGCAAGACACCAAAAGGCGGGCTACCAGCGCTCTTACAGGCAATGGGTACGGGCCTGCTGGTTACTGAGCTTATGGGGCAGGGTGTGAACTACGTTACCGGTGATTACTCTCGTGGCGCCTTTGGTTATTGGGTAGAGAATGGCGAGATTCAATATCCGGTTGAGGGCATTACGATTGCCAGTAACCTACGAGATATGTTGATGGATATTCAGATGATTGGTAGTGACACACTGATTCGGGGCACTAAGGAAACAGGTTCTATTCTGATTGGGTCCATGACTGTTGGCGGTAAATAAAGCACAAGAAAAAGCAGAAGTTGATTATTTTGGAGAAGACAATGCAAAGACGTTCCTTTTTAAAGAAAGCCACTATCGGCGCAGGTGCAGCAGCATTAGCGGCACCATCGATTGCACAGAGTTTGCCAACCTTAAATTGGCGTTTGGTCTCAAGCTTTCCTAAGTCTTTAGATACTTTGTTTGGCACCCCAGAGGTATTTGCCAATGCCTTACGCAAAGCCACTGATGGTAAGTTCAATGTCAAAGTGTTTGCCGCTGGTGAAGTAGTTCCAGCCCTGCAGGTATTGGATGCTGTTCAAAACGGCACAGTAGAATGCGGCCATACTGCCAGCTATTATTACTTAGGCAAAAATAGCGCATTTATTTTTGATACAGCAGCACCTTTTGGCATGACAGCACGCCAACAAACTGCGTGGATGTTGCATGGCAATGGTATGAAGCTGATGCGTGAGCTCTATGCCAGCTACAACATTGTTAATTTCTTAGGTGGACAAACTGGTACTCAAATGGGTGGCTGGTTTCGTAAAGAAATTAAATCTCCTGAAGATCTCAAAGGACTTAAATTCCGTATCGCTGGTTTTGCAGGGCAAGTGCTAGCGAAGTTAGGTGTAGTGCCACAGCAGTTACCTGCTGGTGAAATTTACTCAGCATTAGAAAAAGGTACGATTGATGCCGCTGAATTTGTTGGCCCCTATGATGATGAGAAGTTAGGTTTAGCTAAAGTAGCTAAAAACTATTACTACCCTGCATTTTGGGAAGGCGCCGCTGGACTCTCATTCTTGGTGAATAAGAAGCAGTGGGATTCATTGCCACCTTCATACCAAGCGGCATGGGAAGCTGCTTGCTTTGAGGCGCATGTAGATATGTGTGCCAAGTACGATGCCTTAAATCCACCAGCGCTACAGCGTTTAGTCCAAGGTGGCGCGGTATTGCGTAAGTTCAATGTCTCTGTAATGGATGCCTGCTTTAAGGCAAGCCAAGAAACCTATGCCGAAGAGTCCGCCAAGAATCCCCAATTCAAGAGAATCTTCGAAGACTATCGTGTGTTCAGAAACATGGAAGCGCAGTGGTTCAATGTTGCCGAGCAAGCGTTCTCCCAGTACAGTTTTGCTAAGAAGCTTTAAAATCGAAGCTACCGGGGGTGGGATTCTCCCTGCGGATAAAGAAAGCCACCCTAGGGTGGCTTTTTCTTATAAGGGGAGATGTAAAAATCTTCACTGTTTCTTAAATACCTGTTTTCCATTAACCCAGGTTTCATTCACTTCAATATCTCGAATTTTGTAGGCATCTGTTTTCATCGGATTCTGATTAACGATAGCGAAGTCAGCATATTTTCCTTCTTGGATCGATCCAATCTTGTCCTCCATCTTTAGCTGATATGCGGCATCAATCGTGATGGCTTTTAAAGCATTATTGATGGAAATCTTCTGACTTGGATTCAGCACCTTTTGGGGTGAGACTTGCCATAAGCGAGCAGCACCTTCGGAGGCGTACTTGAGTGGATGAATCGGTGAGACGGGGGAGTCGCTATGGTATGCAAAACGCATACCTCTTTTAATCAAGCTGGCA
>CANGWT010000124.1 GCA_947457745.1 Burkholderiaceae bacterium
AGCCCTGAAAAGATTCATCTTTTGACGGCTTATGTTTGGGGTTTGTCCAACAACAAGGCAGCTACAGCCAAGTAATCTGTGTCAGATCATTCCCCGGTAGGCAGGCCTATTTCTATAGATGTCATTGAGGAATCTCTTTATGAGATCCGGCGAAAGATTTATCCACGATCTGTGAGCGGCTTATTTGCTCGTTGGCGCCTCATCTTGGTATTTGCAACGCAATTATTGTTTTATGGTCTTCCTTGGATTAGCTGGAATGGTCGTCAAGCGGTACTTTTTGATTTAATTCAGCGTAAGTTTTATATCTTTGGGCTCGTGCTGTGGCCACAGGATGTGATCTATCTCACACTCCTATTAATTCTTTCTGCCTTGGCCCTCTTTTTATTTACGGCTATTGCGGGCCGATTATTTTGTGGCTACGCTTGTCCCCAAACGGTTTATACCGAAATTTTTATGTGGATCGAGCGTAAAGTTGAGGGCGATCGTTTTGCCCGTATTCGCTTAGATGGTGAAGATTGGCCCTGGAGTATCCATAAATGGCGCCTCAAAATTACCAAGCATTTACTGTGGTTCTTAATAGCTTTTTTCACTGGATTTACTTTCATTGGGTATTTCACCCCAATTGAAACGCTGAGTGCCGCAATCTTGCATCTATCGTTAGGGCCATGGCAAACCTTTTGGTTATGTTTTTATAGCTTTGCAACCTGGGGTAATGCAGGTTTCATGCGAGAGCAAGTATGCAAATATATGTGCCCTTATGCTCGCTTTCAAAGTGTGATGGTAGATAGGGATACTTTCTTGGTCACCTACGATAAGGTCCGCGGTGAGCCACGAGGGAGTCGCAATAAGGCGGCGGATCATATGACTCTAGGTCTTGGTGATTGTGTGGATTGTAGTATCTGTGTGCAAGTCTGCCCAACCGGCATTGATATTCGTGATGGTCTGCAATACATGTGTATCGGTTGTGGCGCCTGTATTGATGCTTGTGATCAAGTAATGGAAAAGGTGGATTATCCAAAAGGCTTGATTCGGTATACAACCGAGCGAGCTATTGAGGAAAAAGAAACCAATCAAAGTGCCATACGTCATATCTTGCGTCCACGTGTTTTGATTTACATTGCCTTTATTGCTGTGCTTACTAGCGCCTTCTTGATCTCATTGCTCACCCGAAATCCGTTAAGGGTTGATGTGATGCGTGATCGTGGGGCATTGGCTCGTGAGGTGGATGGCGTTCGTATCGAAAATATTTACCGCATTCAGATCATGAATGCATCGGAAAATAATATGAATGTACAGCTCAAGGCAAGCGGCTTATCTGATTTGAGAATACTGAATTCTCAAGGAGAATTGGTCACAGAGATTGCAGTAGGCCCAGCTAGTAATCTGTTGATTCCAGTCAAAGTAAGTACTACTGTAGGGGCGCATGAGCCTGGTAATTACCCAATTCACTTTGATGTGATTGGTCAGGAGATATCTGGTAATGAGTTGATTACTAGGATCCGTGATGAAAAATCTAGTTTTATTATTCCCCGCTAAGCTATATAGCGAATGATAGAGAGAGGAAAAGCATGTCAGAACATGAAGCTAATAAGCCTTGGTTTAAACAGCTCTGGCCCTGGTTACTGATCAGTGGCCCCGCAGTTGCTGCCATTGGCTGTGTGATTACTATTTATTTGGCGGTCAATCTCTACTCAGATAAGCCAGTGCGAGATGGTGTGGTGAAGCGTGGACTCAAAGTAGAGCAGCTTAAAGTGGAGCAGGGCCGTAAATGAAGTACCGCCTATTCATCTGGATTATGTGGCCTTCATTCTTGGTCTCCATCTTGGCTGAAGGTCTACTCTTTAGCATTGTGCATCCTGCTGAGTTATTATTTTTTGGTCATCATCCCAATATCTCTGATGAGGGTATTTACACCATCGGATTTTTTATTATTTGGATTTTTTGCTCATTTTCGAGCGCTCTGACAGCCTATATTCTTCCGGGAATTCATGTTGATGCTCAGAACTCGGATAAAGGCTTGATATAGGCTTTAATTAGGCACATGGTTTGATCTGAACTGTGCGTTCAGGGTTTGGGATACCAGCTAGCTCATGCAGTCCGTCCATATCAATTAGCTTGATATGACGCTGTTTAATTTGAATAAGTCCCGATTCGGCAAAGCGTGAGAGCATCCGACTCACCGTTTCAATCTGAATGCCAAGATAGCTGCCAATTTCTACTCGACTCATACGCAAATCAAATTCATTATTGAGATAGCCTCGTGCAGCCAGGCGTTGAGAAAGATTTAGTAGGAAAGTTGCTAAACGCTCCTCTGCGCGCAAACTACCGAGTGAGAGTAGATGGCGTTGATCTTGTGTGAGTTCACGGCTCAGGATGCGGTGAAATTGCTTTTGCAGTACTGGAATTTGGCGTGCTAAGTCCTCAAAGGCCTCATAACGAATAATGCAAACCTCGCTCTCTTCTAGGGCAATCGCTTCGGATTGATAGCTGCCCTCACCGATACCATCAAGCCCTAAGATCTCGCCGGGTAGATGAAAGCCGATTACTTGTTGACGTCCATCCTCTAGGCCATACTCAGTCTTGAGGGTGCCAAAACGAATACTATAGACCGCAGAAAGTGGGTCACCATGACGGTAGAGACTTTCACCTTTTTGTAGGTGAACCCGTTCTTTTACGAGGGTATCAATCTTGGCAATATCAGATGGGCTAACTCCCACGGGCAAGCAAAACTGACCCAGTACACAGACTGAGCATTTGCCACTGGGGACATCTGAGTTGGTGTAATTCATATTAGATCAGTTTATTCTACTCGGATAATGTGCGATCTTCATATTTCTCCGCAATGCTGACTGCTAGTCTTCTATTGGCAGTATTCTTGGGTGCTCTAGTCAGTGGGTGGCACTGCGCTTTGATGTGTGGCGGTATTGCTACAGCAGTTGAGCGTCAAGGCAAGTCCAGTGGATCAAGCTATATTCCATTGCAAAGTAAGTCTGAGCTGTTCTATCTTCAGCTCATGATGCACGCTGGACGTTTGATGACCTATGTTTTGCTCGGCGCCTTGGCTGCTTGGGCTGGCGCAGTTCTTTGGCAGCAAAATATAGTGCCTATTCAGCGCCCTTTGTTTGCCATTACATCACTCCTTTTATTGCTAATGGGTTTACGTCTTTTGCGCCCAAGATCAAATGGCTCTCCATTGCTTGGGAAGTGGTTTGGCGCACGAATGGCTACTTATTGGGCTCAATATTTAGGGGGTTTCACGGCTCGCTCATCTCGCTGGTTTAGTGGGATGGTATGGGGTCTTGTTCCCTGTGGTTTGGTCTACAGTGTTTTACCACTCGCTTTTTTATCGGGGGATGTCTTAACAGGCGCAGCGCTAATGCTGGCCTTTGGCTTAGGCACCTTACCTAATTTGTTGCTGATTTCAAAATTTTCAGCGGCTCTGGCACAGCTTAGTCAATATACTGTGGTGAGGTACATTGCTGCAGGTCTTTTGTTGTCAGCCGCACTATTTGGACTGTATCGTGCCTGGTATTTGCCAGAAGCTTTACTTAAAGGTGGTTTCTGTATTAGTTAATGGGATTGACTGATTGCTCCAGCGATACCCTGCTGCAGGTCGGGGTGAATGCAATCGATAGGCAAGCGCTCCAATAGGCCTCCTCTTAAGGCCATCTCATAGGGTTGATGTGCTAGCCCGCAAATCATGAGCTTGATATTGCGATTTTTGCAAATTGCCTCAAGCTCAAGTACAGCATCTATTCCGGAAACGTCGATATAGATCACATTCTTAAGATCCAGTATCAATACTTTTGAGGGTAATTCGTTTTCAATACTCTCTAAAATTTTGACTGCGCCGAAAAAGATGGCACCATAAATTCTGAATGCAGCAATAGTCTCCTGATGCTGCTTTAGCTCTGGAAAATCGATGAGATTGACCGGTTCGTAGCGTGACAAACTCGAGATGCGATACATGAAGGTAATGAATGCAAGCATTAGGCCTACTTGGATTGCGATGGTAAGGTCTAGCACGATGGTCAGAAAAAATACACTCAACATAGTCAAGCGATAAGGCAGGCGAAATTGTTTGAGGTCTACAAACTTTCTCCATTCACCCATATTCCAAGCAACAAACATGAGGATGGCAGCTAGGCTAGCTAGAGGAATATTTTTTGCTAGCGGAGCTCCAAATAAAATAATCACTAGCAGGGTTGCCGAGTGAACGACTCCAGCAATTGGGGTGCTTGCTCCGCTCTGTATGTTGGTGACCGTTCTAGCAATGGTTCCTGTGGCTGGCATGCCGCCAAAGAATGGTGTGACTACATTAGCAACACCCTGAGCCATCAGCTCTTGATTGGACTCATGACGATCATGAATAAGTCCATCAGCAATCCGGGCGCATAGCAGTGATTCGATCGCCCCAAGCAGGGCGAGAGTAATTGCAGGCGCAATCACAAATTGAGCAGTGCTCCAGCTAACAGGAATCCACTCAAAACTGGGTAGACCAGAGGGGATGCCGCCAAAACGACTGCCGATGGTATCTACCGGAAGGTTAAATACACTCGTCACTATGGTGGCCGTAGCCATGGCAATGACAGTGCCTGGTATGTTGCTAAGATAACCTAGTTGCTTTTGAAAGACTCGCCAAGCAATCAAAACGGCGAGACTTCCGATCGATAACATTAAGGCGACTGCGTTAATGGTATCGGCGGCAGCATACAAAGTTTGAACTGCTTGAAAAAATTCAGCCGGCATTTTGGTAATTTGAAGGCCAAAAAATTCTTTTATTTGAGACAGGCCAATCAGCACGGCGATACCGTTAGTAAAACCAATAATGACGGCGATTGGAATAAAGCGAATTAATGTCCCTAGCCGAAAGAGACCCATTAGAAATAAAAATATTCCAGACATGACAGTCGCTAGAAGTAAATTAGCAACGCCATACTGCCCCACAATGCCATAAACGATGACGATGAATGCGCCAGCTGGCCCACCAATTTGCACGCGACTGCCGCCCAAGACAGAAATGAATCCGCCTGCAATGATTGCGGTAAAGATACCAGCCTCTGGCTTGAGTCCGCTAGCAATCGCAAATGCCATTGCTAAAGGTAGTGCAACTACCCCGACTGAGATGCCTGCCAATACATCTTTGCTTAAAAGGGTGCCGTTATAGCCCTTAAGGGAATCGAGTAACTTGGGGTGGAAAAAACGCATGTGCGAAAGACTGTTAAGCCATCCGATTGCCAACCCAGTAGGCGATAGTCGCGGATAGTGCCGTAACAGCAGATCCCCAAGCAATGTCTATAAATGCCAAGCGCATAGGAAAGTC
>CANGWT010000125.1 GCA_947457745.1 Burkholderiaceae bacterium
ACGATCTGAGTCATTTTGGTAATTTTCTTTTCTTAAATTTCTGCAACATTCTTACCGGCCAACGCCCTCTTAATGCTGGCATTCATGCGCTTTTGGGCAAACTCATCGGTAGCCTTGGCAGCATGATCGACTGCTTTTCTGAGAATGGCACTATCAGTTTCCTCGGTAAGCATCTTTTGTAAGACAGCCATTTCTTGATCAACCTCAGCCTGCTCTTGGAGATTTAACAATCTACGATCAGAATCCAAAGCGGTTTGCACGGCATCTAATAAACGCTGTGCATTAACCTGCTCTTCGCGTAGAGATCTTGATAAGAGATCTACTTGGGCTGAAGCAAAACCATCTTGCAGCATCCGAGCAATCTCGGCATCAGTCAAACCATACGATGGCTTGATATCTATTGATGCTTGCACGCCTGAACCCTGCTCCATGGCGCTTACAGAAAGCAATCCATCCGCATCTACTTGATAGGTAACCCGAATACGGGCAGCACCAGCAGCCATTGCTGGAATGCCACGCAACTCAAACTTACCCAAAGATCGACAGTCTTGCGCCAACTCTCTCTCGCCCTGCACCACCTGAATCGCTAGGGCGGTTTGGCCATCTTTAAAGGTCGTGAAATCCTGAGCACGCGCTACCGGAATAGGTGTATTGCGAGGAATAATTTTTTCCACCAAGCCACCCATGGTTTCAATACCAAGAGAGAGTGGAATCACATCTAATAGAAGCCACTCATCATCCTTACTTTGATTACCGGCAAGTAAGTCTGCTTGCATTGCAGCGCCTAAAGCAACCACCTGATCTGGATTGAGATTGTTTAAGGGTTTAGTGCCGAAGAGTTCGCCAACCGCACGTTGTACATGAGGCATGCGAGTTGCTCCGCCGACCATCACGACGCCTTTAACTTCATCAGTCTTAAGACTTGCATCGCGCAAAGCCTTCTTCACGGCAACCAAAGTCTTGTTGATTAAGTTTTGCGTGATTTCAAAAAACTGCGCTTGGCTAACTCCCACATTGATCACAGTTCCATCTGCAAGGGTTTCATGAACGCGTGCTAATGGGTTGTGACTCAATTGCTCTTTCGCATGTTTGCAAGAGAGTAAAAGCTTACGGTGATCCTGAATCGAAAGTGGTGGAAGCTTAGCTTGCTCAATCACCCAACAATAGAGACGATGGTCAAAATCATCACCACCCAAAGCAGAGTCGCCGCCAGTGGATAGGACTTCAAATACCCCTCTGCTCATACGCAAAATGGAGATATCAAAAGTGCCACCACCCAAATCGTAAACCGCGTAGATTCCCTCGGAGGCATTATCTAAGCCATAAGCAATCGCAGCAGCAGTAGGCTCATTGAGTAGACGCAACACTTCAATACCAGCCAACTTCGCAGCATCTTTAGTCGCTTGACGCTGAGCATCATCAAAATAAGCGGGTACAGTAATCACTGCACCAACGATGTCGTCATTTACCGAATCTTCCGCTAACTGGCGCAAGCGCGCCAGAATTTCTGCAGAAACTTCAATGGGACTCTTATCACCCGCTACTGTTTTGAGCTTTAACATCCCAGGCTCATCAACGAAATCGTAGGGAGTGCTTTCGATATTCTCTACGTCAACAATCCCCCGGCCCATGAAACGTTTCACAGAAACGATCGTATTTTTAGGATCAGAGACAATACTTTCGGCAGCCTCAAAACCCGCTTGGGTTCTGCCATTTGGGAGATAGCGCACCACCGAAGGAAGTAATTCACGCCCTTCTGAATCGGGGAGCACTTTAGGCAAGGCATCCCGCACAATTGCGACCAAGGAATTAGTGGTACCCAAATCAATACCTACTGCAATCCGACGCTGATGCGGAGCAAGTGATTTACCAGGTTCGGAGATTTGTAATAAGGCCATGGGGTCTAGAGTGTAAAGCTATACCAAAGCTGAGATAGCATCATCTAGCTCTAGCGCAAACTTATCAATAAAAAGCAGGCCCCTGAGTAACTCAGCTGCGCGTTCATAGTTCTTAGCGCCATCGATAGCCTGTGTAATGTCTACTAAGAGATCTCGTTTAGCTTGATCAACCTCTTCAGCTAAAACTTCCAGGGCACCGAGATCCTCATCTTGGTCTTCGAGACTTTCACGCCACTCCATTTGCTTCATCAGAAAAGCAGCTGGCATAGCAGTGTTAGTCTCGAGGCGTGCATCTACTTTGTGGAGTTGGCAAAGATAGAGTCCACGCTGAATGGGATTTTTCAAAGTCTGAAACGCAGTATTTGCTAAGGTAGCCATTTGCATGGCCAGTCTTTGCTCGGTATCGCTACCGCGGGCATAGCGATCGGGATGTACTTCTTTTTGGATCGCCAAATAGGCCTGATCTAATGCAGACAAATCCAGATTGAATTGCTCTTCTAAACCAAAGAAACGAAAGTAATTGTCAGACGCGGAAGGATTCACCACAACCACACTCATCTTTTACATTCGGGTTTTGAAACTTAAAGCCTTCGTTCAAACCTTCACGTACAAAGTCTAATTCGGTGCCATCTAAATAGGCCAAGCTCTTAGGATCAATAAAGATCGTAATGCCATTAGATTCAAATTTCACATCTTCGGGAGCAGCCTCATCTACATATTCCAGTTGATAGGCCAAGCCAGAACAACCCGTAGTACGAACACCTAAGCGTAAGCCGCAACCTTTTCCACGCTTATCTAAATTGCGCTGAACATGTTTCGCTGCTTTGTCGGTTAAGGAAATTGCCATGATGAAAGCCTCTTTATCTTTACAGGGCCGGATGCTTTTCTTTGTAATCAGCCACTGCTGCCTTGATGGCATCTTCAGCCAAGATAGAGCAGTGAATTTTTACTGGTGGCAAAGCCAACTCTTCAGCAATCAAAGAGTTCTTAATCTCTAAGGCTTGATCCAAGGTTTTGCCTTTAACCCACTCAGTGACTAATGAGGAGGATGCAATCGCAGAACCACAACCATAGGTCTTGAACTTGGCATCCTCAATCACACCCTGATCGTTTACACGAATCTGCAACTTCATCACGTCACCACAAGCAGGTGCACCGACCATGCCAGTACCTACTTGGTCATCACCTTTTTCAAAAGAACCTACATTGCGGGGATTCTCATAATGATCAATTACTTTGTCGCTATATGCCATGGTATTTTCTCGCTATCTCTTTTATCTTTTATCTTGCTTAAATATATTCAATATTGCTTAATGTGCTGCCCACTGGATAGTACTGAGATCAATACCATCCTTAAACATTTCCCATAGAGGTGAAAGCTCGCGTAACTTCGCAATCTTTTCTTTAACCAATTTGATCGTGAAATCCACTTCTTCTTCAGTAGTAAAGCGTCCCAAAGTAAAACGAATTGAGCTATGTGCTAATTCATCATTACGACCAAGTGCGCGCAATACATAAGAAGGCTCCAAGGATGCTGAAGTACATGCAGAACCAGAGGAAATGGCCAGGTCTTTCAAGGCCATCAACATCGACTCGCCCTCAACATAGTTAAAGCTGATGTTGAGGTTATGTGGAACACGATGCTCCATATCTCCATTTACATAAACCTCTTCGATATCCTTCAAGCCATTGAGCAAGCGATCACGCAATGCGCGGATGCGAGCATTGCCCGAGGCCATCTCAAGGCGTGCAATACGGAAAGCCTCACCCAAACCAACGATTTGGTGTACGGCTAGAGTGCCAGAACGCATACCACGCTCGTGACCGCCACCATGAATCTGCGCCTCAATACGAATACGGGGCTTGCGACGCACAAACAAGGCGCCGATACCTTTAGGGCCATAGGTCTTATGAGCAGAAAAGCTCATTAAATCTACTTTAGTTTTCTCTAAATCAATCTCAACTTTGCCAGTAGCTTGCGCTGCATCCACATGAAAAATCACGCCACGTGAGCGGCATAGCTCACCAATACGTGGAATATCTTGGACCACGCCAATCTCGTTATTGACGTACATCACTGACAACAAAATGGTAGCCGGTTTCATTGCCGCTTCCAACTGGGCAAAATCAATCAAACCATTGGGGAGGACATCCAAGTAAGTAACTTCAAAGCCTTCGCGCTCGAGCTCACGACAAGTATCTAAAGTTGCTTTGTGCTCTGTCTTCACGGTAATGATGTGGTTGCCACGCTCTTTATAAAAGTGCGCAGCACCTTTGAGTGCCAAATTAATACTTTCAGTTGCACCACTGGTAAATACAATCTCCCTTGGGTCGGCATGTACTAACTGAGCTACCTCTGAACGCGCCCACTCAACCGCTTCCTCTGCGGCCCAACCGTAGGCATGGCTACGAGATGCGGCATTACCAAACTGCTCACGCAAGTAAGGCAACATCTTGTCTACCACGCGCGGATCAATCGGAGTAGTAGCCGAATAGTCCATATAAACCGGGAAATGCTTTGGACTAAACATCGGTATTGACTGCTGGGGAATGTCTTGTGGTGCGTTCATTTTTTGCTTGTCGATTAATAGGTAAAGAGATTGATCTCTTGGATTAACTTTGCCGGGCTAGATTAAAAACAGAATTGACAAGAGGGCGCTTCGGGGCGTCTTCTTTCTTTGCTGCGACGGCTGGCGCCGGCTTTTCTGCCTTAACACTGTCAACCTTGATTTTCTTGGGACGCAAATCTTGCAATACGATCCCGCGTCCAGATTGCTGGTGCACCAAGTCTCGTAATGACACGGAACTCAGGTACTCCACCATCTTGGCATTGAGGTTCGACCAAAGATCATGGGTCATACAATGGCCCTGGCTTTCTTCATCGCTATGACAGTTACCTTTTCCGCCACATTGGGTTGCGTCCAGGGGCTCATCTACGGCCACAATGATGTCGGCCACGCTAATTTCCTCAGATTTACGGGCTAGGGTGTAACCACCACCAGGACCACGAGTACTTTCAACGATATTGAAACGGCGTAACTTGCCGAACAATTGCTCTAAATAAGAGAGAGAAATCTTCTGCCTTTGACTGATTCCAGCCAAAGTTACAGGCCCGTGCGTCTCACGCAGGGCTAAATCGATCATTGCGGTTACTGCAAAACGGCCTTTAGTTGTAAGTCTCATATGTCACCTTGGTAATGGATTGTTATGGACAGCTAACAGTCGGGCGGGTAATACCCGACCATTCCACTCAAGTTTAACATATACCCCACTAAATTGCTCAGGCATTGACCCCTTGGCTTAAATGGCGTCCCGGGAACGGGCGCCAAATGCCATTTCCTTCACCTTAG
>CANGWT010000126.1 GCA_947457745.1 Burkholderiaceae bacterium
AAATGGCAACCGGCTTCCAGCATTTGACGCATAGTTACTGACATAACTTCTCCTAAGGGTTGGTTTCTGAGATTGAGTCCTAGCTGCGCTAAAAAGCGCCACCCTGGAAGGCTCAACCCGCGATTTCAGCTCAAAATTGACCTGAGAAATAAATTATAGCTTAAATATCAATGGTCTAGACGCCCCACCCCGAGCACCTCACTCAAAAACCTGCTCTGAAATACCATTAAATGGTGTATCTGCCTATTTATTAGGCATCTACCCACTAGCAAAAAGCCTCAAGTCGTTGATAATCAAGGCATGAATAGTGTATTTACCGCCGAAAAAGATATCCAAGGGATGCGCGAAGCTGGCCGCTTAGCCAGCGAAGTTCTTGACCACATTGCCCCGCACGTAAATGCTGGTGTCAGTACGGCTGAACTAGATCGCATCTGCCATGAATACATGCGCGACGTCCAAAAGACCATTCCCGCCCCACTGAACTACCAGCCGCCCGGCTATCCACCCTTCCCGGCATCTATCTGCACCTCTGTTAATGACGTGATTTGCCATGGCATTCCTGGCGAGAAGATTTTAAAAACCGGTGATGTTGTAAACCTGGATATCACTGTGATTACGCCTGATGGCTACTACGGCGATACCAGCCGCATGTTTATGGTTGGTGAAGTTTCAGTATTAGCTAAACGCCTTACCCAAATTACTTTTGAATGTATGTGGCTTGGGATTGCACAAGTGAAACCTGGCGCATCTCTGGGTGATATTGGGCATGTCATTCAGACCCATGCTGAAAAAGCCGGTTATTCAGTTGTTCGTGAATATTGTGGTCATGGCATTGGCAAAGTGTTTCATCAAGATCCACAGATTCTTCACTACGGCCGTCCTGGCACCGGTGAAAAGCTAAAAGAAGGTATGACCTTCACCATTGAGCCGATGATCAATGCAGGTAAGCGTGATATTCGGACAATGCCTGATCAATGGACGGTGAAAACTAAAGACCGCAGCCTCTCAGCACAATGGGAGCACACGCTCTTGGTAACAGCCACTGGAGTTGAGGTATTAACCTGGTCGGAGGGTAGTAATCCTATTCCTGATTGCGTTAAAGGTCTCGCATTTAGACCAAATCTAGCCAACGCTTAATGACTCAATTAGTTCAAGCGTAATGGGGCAAACTCTCGCAGCAATCAAGCCTATTGCAGATATCGCCAGCCTAAGGGCTGCACGCGAGTTGGTCTATGCCGATTTTCGCGAACATCAAGTTGTTGGGCGATTAACCAAGCAATTGAGCAAGCTCAGCGATGAACTTCTCATCAGCTTATGGGATTCCTGTGATTTAAATTCGGATGCTGCACTTGTAGCAGTAGGTGGATTTGGCAGGGGCGCACTCTTTCCCTATTCCGATATTGATATTCTCATTTTGCTACCTGCAGATAAGCAATACTTTGAGGATGTACTGGCCAGCAAAATTGAAAAGTTTGTAGCTCAATGCTGGGATACCGGATTAGAAATTGGCTCCTCAGTGAGAACCGTTGCTGAGTGTACATCTGAGGCAGAGCAAGACATTACCGTTCGCACCTCCCTACTTGAAGCAAGACTCATCTGTGGCAAGAAAGCCCTCTTCAAAGAGTTTGAATCTGTTTATGAAAAGACTTTGGACCCCAAGTCATTCTTTCAGGCTAAGCTAGCAGAGCAAATCCAGCGCCACTATAAATATCAAGACACGCCCTACTCTTTAGAGCCCAACTGTAAAGAGAGTCCTGGCGGCTTACGTGACCTACAGGTGATCTCTTGGGTCAGCAAAGCAGCCCACTTAGGCAATACATTTAAAGATCTCAGTCTTGCTGGACTCATTACCCAACGCGAGTTAACTGAGCTCAATCGCAACCAGCGTTTTTTAGAGACTCTGCGCGCCAATTTGCACCTACTAGCGAAGCGCAGGCAAGATGTTTTGGTGTTTGACTTACAGACACCGTTAGCAGCAGTCATGGGAATCCAAGAGGAATCCTCTAGACTTGCTAGTGAAGCCATCATGCGCCGCTATTACTGGGCAGCTAAAGCAGTCAATCAGTTAAATGATGTACTACTTCAAAATATTGAAGCACTCCTTTTTCCTCAAGAATCTAGGACGACCCATGCCATTGCTGGCGAAGGTAATGAGTGCTTTATTGAGCGTCAAGGCGTCCTTGATATTACTGACCCACAGTTATTTCAGAAGCATCCAGAACAAATTTTGCGAACTTTTTTGGTATTCGCGCAAACAGCGAACGTCAAGAGCTTATCAGCAACGATCTTTAGAGCCTTGTATAACGCTCGCCAAAAGATGGACGGTCAATGGCGCAAAGATCCAGTCAATCGCGCACTCTTTATTGAAATCCTTAAAGAGCCTGAAGGAGTCAGTCGCTCGTTCCAACTCATGAACCGCACTAGCGTTCTTGGTCGCTATATGCCCGCTTTCAGAAGAATCGTTGGTCAGATGCAGCATGACTTGTTTCACGTTTACACAGTGGATCAACATATCCTAATGGTGTTACGGAATGTGCGCCGCTTTATGGTGGTTGAGCATACGCACGAGTTTCCTTTTTGTAGCAGTCTGATTGCCCATTTTGAAAAGCCTTGGCTATTAGTCATAGCTGCGCTCTTTCATGACATTGCTAAGGGACGTGGCGGCGATCACTCTGAGCTTGGCAAGTCAGACATGCGTAAGTTTGCCAAAGATCATGGCTTAGATAAGGCAGATACCGAGCTCTTAATTTGGCTAGTTGCAGAACACTTGAATATGAGCCAAGTTGCCCAGAAACAAGATATTACTGATCCCGATGTGGTGCAAGCGTTTGCTAAAAAGGTGGGTGATGAGCGCCACCTTACCGCACTGTATCTATTGACCGTAGCTGATGTCCGCGGCACCAGCCCCAAAGTATGGAATGCTTGGAAAGGCAAACTCCTAGAGGACCTCTATCGAGTAACCTTGCGTGTATTAGGTGGGGCAAAGCCAGATGCTTCCTCCGAACTTGCACAACATCAAGAAGAATCCCGCGCCATGTTGCGCCTCAATGCAATTGAAGATTCCGCTTATGAAAATCTCTGGAAGCAATTGGATGTTGCCTTCTTCTTGCGCCAAGATGCTGCCGATATTGCTTGGTTAACTCGCCACCTATTTAACAGAGTGGATAGCGAAACGCCGGTCGTGCGCGCTCGTCTCTCCCCTGTTGGAGAGGGATTGCAGGTTGCTGTCTATATTAAGGATCAAGAAGACCTTTTCGCCAGAATTTGCGCCTACTTTGAACGCCATGGCTTCTCGATTTGGGATGCCCGCATTCACACTACAAAGCACGGCTATGCACTTGATACTTTCCAAATCTCAGGCAGTAATTTGGTAGATGAAGGCGGAAGTTACCGAGATCTTATTCAGTTGGTAGAGCATGAACTCACAGCGGCACTCCAGCACAACGATCCTCTGCCATCACCTAGCATGGGTAGACTCTCAAGACAGTCTCGCACCTTCCCTATTCAGCCACGCGTCCACATGACGCCAGATGAACGCGGACATTACTATGCGCTATCTCTCTCAGCAAGCGATCGCACCGGCCTACTCTATGCAATCTCTAGAGTCTTGGCCAAACATCAAGTTTCTTTACATACCGCGCGCATCAATACATTGGGTGAGCGAGTGGAGGATGTATTCCTATTGGATGCGGCTAACTTGAGTAAGAACCCTAAGCTGCAGATCTTGTTGGAGACAGATTTACTCGAGGCTTTAGGGGCTTAAGCCAAGAGTAGAAGCATGCTTGCTTCATCAATCACCGGAACGCCTAGCTCTTCTGCTTTGGTGAGCTTGCTGCCAGCATCCGTGCCGGCCACTAAATAGTCAGTTTTCTTGGAGACAGATCCAGCGACTTTGGCACCTGCTTTTTCGAGAAGATCTTTTGCTTCATCTCTTGTCATGGTCGGGAATGTACCCGTGAGTACAAAGGTTTTTCCTGCTACTGCTGCGCTAATGACTTTTTCTTCTACAGAGAGCTGCATACCTGAAGCCAGTAGTTGCTCTATCACTTCACGGTTATGAGCTTCTTCCATAAAGCTAGTGATGGAGTCTGCGACTACAGGACCAACATCTTTTACTGTCAATAAGTCTTCGAGGGTGGCATCCATGAGGGCGTGCATAGATTGATAGTGATTGGCCAAATCTTTGGCGGTAGTCTCACCCACATGACGAATGCCTAACGCAAAGATGAATCTTGCTAGCGTAGTGTTTCTGGATTGATTGATTGCTGCTATGAGGTTATCAGCAGATTTCTCACCCATACGCTCTAGATTGGCGATTGCTGCAAAGCCGAGGCGATAAAGATCGGCAGGCGTTCTGACTAGATTGTGATCAACTAACTGATCGACAATCTTCTCGCCCAAGCCTTCAATATCTAATGCACGTCTATGCGCAAAATGAATTAATGCTTGCTTGCGTTGGGCTCCACAAAATAAGCCACCACTACAGCGGGCAATGGCTTCATCAGCCAAGCGCTCAATATGGGAATCGCATACCGGACAATTTTTTGGCATTACAAATTCTGTTGCGTTTTTTGGTCGACGCTCTTTAAGCACCGAAACCACTTCCGGAATGACATCGCCTGCTCTTCTGACGGAAACGGTATCGCCAATGCGGACATCCTTGCGCTTGACTTCGTCTTCATTGTGCAGAGTGGCATTGGTGACGATAACTCCACCTACCTCTACGGAAGCAAGTCTTGCAACTGGTGTAATGGCACCAGTGCGTCCAACTTGGACATCAATACCGAGCACAGTGGTTAAAGCTTCCTGCGCTGGAAACTTATGAGCCAAGGCAAAGCGTGGGGCTCTAGATACAAAGCCCAGCTTAGCTTGCTCTGCAAAAGAGTTGACCTTATAGACCACACCATCAATGTCATAAGGTAAAGAATCGCGCTTCGTACCAACTTGGTTGTAGAAGGCCAAAATATCACCTACTGATTTGAGAACACGGCGCTCAGCGCAAACTGGTAAACCCAACTTCACGTAAGCGTTGAGGAGCTCTTCATGGGTTTTTGGTAGCCAAGACTGTGGCTCCAGGGCTCCTAGCCCATAAGCAAAGAAAGAGAGTGGTCTTTTGGCAGTAATCTTCGAATCTAGTTGCCGCAAACTTCCTGCGGCAGCGTTACGGGGGTTGGCGAATTCTTTCTCACCCTGGGCGGCAGCTTGCGCATTCAT
>CANGWT010000127.1 GCA_947457745.1 Burkholderiaceae bacterium
TGGCTTCAACAGCCGTAGCAGGTGCGGTCAAAAAGTCGTGCGCACGGTGCATGCCACGTTTGGATGGGGATTTTTTATTCTGTTGGACGGCCATATTGAACTCCTAAGCAAGGCGACATTCTAGCATGCAAATTGAGATAAATGCCTGATTAATTGATCAAGTAGGTTTGAAAACTCGCCCTCAATGGGTGGGGCTAAATCAATTTTTCTTCATATTTTTCAATATGTTAAAGGGATTCTGAGGATTTTCAGGGACACCCTTAGCTTCATCGCTACCTCCGAATGAGGAGGCATGAGGCTGGCAAGCGTCCTCTGGATGCTTTGGAATTAAAGGCATGGATAAGAGGATTTCGTCCTCAATCAGCCCTAGAAGGTCAAAGTGCTGACTTGCTACCAAAGGCTCCTGTTGATCATCCTCCATAGGAAAGGCATCGGCCTCCTCCTCGGTGGCCACCATGACAAATCGACTCTCTTGAGCCAATTCAAGGATGCAATCTTGCAGACAGCTCTGACAAACCAGGTGAATACGGCCTTTTACGGCCAATTCCAGAATTTGCCGGGACTCAGAACCTGGAGAATCTGCAAAATGGGTCTTTAACTCCCAATGAAAGCCATCGCCCGGCTCAACGCTAGAGGTCTCATCAGCAACCCTCGGCAAGGTGGAAATCTCCAAAAATCCAGCCCCTTGATAGGACTGAGGAGCGCAAAAATCGATCCGACTCAAAGCCTTGGGATCAATGGATAACTCCACTTGAGGTAAAACTTGATTACGATTCATGACATCAGTCTAAATGAAGGCCTCAGCGAAAGTACAAGTAGTGATGAGTAATTCTGCAAAAAAACTAATTCTGGCATCCACCTCGGTCTATCGTCGGGAGCTTTTGGAGCGACTGCGCATCCCGTTTGATGTCATCTCACCCAAGGTGGATGAAACCCCCCTCCCTAACGAAAGTACTCTGAATTTAGCCTTGCGCTTAGCCAAAGCGAAAGCTGCCGCAGTTGCGAAAGATCACCCCGAGGCTTGGGTTATTGGCTCCGATCAAGTGGCCGACCTGTGCGGAGCTGCCATTGGTAAGCCAGGAAACTTTGAGCGTGCCATGGCGCAACTACAACTCATGCGCGGTACTACTGTGACTTTTCAAACAGCGCTGTGTCTCATGCATGGCCATGAGGAAATAACAATCAATATTCCCACCGAAGTGACTTTCCGCAAGCTTTCTGATGATGTTCTAGAGGCATACCTCCATGCCGAGGAACCCTACGACTGCGCAGGCAGTGCCAAGTCTGAAGGCTTGGGAATCTCGCTTTTGGAATCCATCAAGAGCGATGATCCCACTGCATTAATTGGCTTGCCGTTAATTGCATTAAGCGGCCTTTTGCGTGAAGCTGGTTTTGTTATTCCAACCAAGAAATAAAAAACAAAATACAAATCTAATTAAATGAGTTCAACACTAGGCACTCTCTTTTTAATTCCCAATACCTTAGGTGATGATGCTCGCGTGGAGCAATTGCCTTGGGTTTTACCAAGCGAAACCATTACACAAACTGCCAAGCTCACCCACTGGATTGTGGAGGATGCAAAAACGGCACGTGCCTTTTTAAAAGCCGTCGAGAGTGTTTCGCCTCTCGCTTGCTCTATTCAAGAAATGCAGATGAGTGAGTGGCGCGGTGTTACACGTAATGCCAAGTATGGTGATGCCGTCAAACCAATAGATTTACTCAAGCCCCTCATTGCTGGAAAAGACATAGGCCTCATGTCAGAGGCAGGCGTTCCCGGGGTGGCGGATCCTGGCGCAGAGCTTGTACTGGCAGCGCATAAGCTGGGTGCCAAAGTGAAGCCTTTGGTTGGTCCAAGCTCTATTTTGCTGGGCCTGATGGCCAGTGGTTTGAATGGTCAACGCTTTGCGTTTCAAGGCTACATTCCACATGATGCGCAAGATCGCATTGCACGACTAAAACAGTTGGAAGTGGAATCTAGGAAATTACAGCAGACACAAATCTGGATTGAAACACCGTATCGCAATACTGCAATGCTGATGGCTTGCCTGAATGCGCTGTCTCCGCAATCGATGCTTTGCATGGGAATGGATCTGAGCTTGCCAACTGAGATGATCGCTACGCTATCAATTGCAGATTGGCGTAAGCGTTTTCCAAATGAAGCTGCTTGTGCTTCATTGCAAAATAGGCCGGCAGTATTTCTATTGCTGGCCTAGATGTTTTGTTTACTACTTTATTGATCTATCGTTTTTACTTGAGATCGGGCGTCTTAATTAAGGCCTTGCCTGCTGCAGCGCCAACTTCAGCACCGAAACGTTTAGCAACGCGCTCGGCAAAATTCTCTTTCATGGTGTAGTCGAGAATATCTGGCGCCTTAAAGATATCGCGCGCCACGGTCTCTACTGTTCCATAACCATCGACCAAGCCAATTTTGATTGCTTGCTCGCCATTCCAAACTCGGCCTGAGAACATCTCTGGAGTTTCTTTTAGACGATCGCCACGCCCTGCTTTCACCACAGCAATGAACTGCTGATGAATTTCATCGATCATGGCTTTAATCATTTCTACTTGCTGTGGATTTTCTTTGGAAAATGGATCCATCATCCCCTTGTTTGAGCCTGCGGTAATCATGCGACGAGTCACACCTAACTTATCCATCAGACCAGTAAAACCAAAACCTTCCATGATTACGCCAATAGACCCAACTAAGCTCGCCTTATCCACCAAAATTTGGTCGCCCGCAACAGCTACGTAGTAACCACCTGAAGCGCAAATATCCTCCACGACGACATAAAACGGTTTACTTGGATAGAGTTTGCGTAAGCGATGAATCTCATCATTTATCATGCCAGCCTGAACGGGAGAGCCGCCAGGGCTATTGATACGCAAAACTATGCCTGCACTATTTTCATTTTCAAAAGCAGCAGTAAGCGATGAATTGATATCTAAAGCATTGGCCATCGAACTCGAAGAGATCTCTCCTTCTAGAGTAACTAAAGCAGTGTGCTTCTCCATACCCATGCCACGCCCTGGCAGATGAAAATCAAAGACTGCCAACACAGCGCCAATAAAGACAATGAGGGTAAGAATGCGAAACACCGCTTTCCAGCGACGCGCTTTACGAGTTTCTTTTAAATTCTCTAACAGTAAATGCTCAAGCGCTTGACGCTCCCAATGTTGATTCGCATTCTCAGATTGATTTTGATCCATCTTTTTAATCCTTTTTACCTACTAGTTTTTAACGGTGAGATTTTGACTGAGCCAAGTTGCCAACTGCGACACATCATCCACATGTATCAGTGATGGCGCCTCTTTTAAAGTGCTCGGAGGGTGCGCGCCATACGTCACCGCTACTGCATCCACACCTGCATTGGCTGCCATATCTAAATCATGGGTAGTGTCTCCAATCATCAGCATGCGGCGCATCGGCACTTGCATCACATCTGAAAGCTCTAAGAGCATTCCGGGATGGGGCTTCGAGAAAGATTCATCTGCAGTACGAGTTTCATGAAACATCTGCTCCAACTGATGGTGCTTTAGAGATCGATCTAATCCAACGCGAGATTTACCTGTCGCCACACCTAGCAAATAGCCACCCTCACGTAAGCTGTTTAGTAATTCACGAATACCCGGAAATAAATCGAGCTCGTGATCTTTAGCCAGATAATGAAATCGAAAGCGCTCTGTTAACTTAGGAAAGTGCGCTGGCTCAATCCAAGGCACTGCTCTTCTAAGTGAATCCTGAATACCCAAACCAATGACCGAGCTAGCCAAAGTGTCATCAGGCTCCTTGAAACCCAAATCACGGCAAGCTTGCTGAATACAGTCAACGATTGTCGGCGTGGAATCCATGATGGTTCCATCCCAGTCCCATACGATCAGATCATAACGTCTATCGGGTTTTTGTTCTTCAGGCATTGTTGGGTGCTTCAAAAGTTTTCATCATCGCAGTAAATTCAGCGGGTAGTGGTGACTCAATACGCATTTTCTCGCCAGTACGCGGATGAGTAAAGCCGGCTAAATGGGCATGCAAATATAAGCGCTTGGATTTCACAATCTTGTCTTGATCTTCAAAGCCGTACTTATCATCACCCAAAATCGCGTGGCCCAATTTTTGGAGGTGGACTCGAATTTGATGAGTACGTCCGGTTTTAAGTTGAGCCTCGGCCAGAGTAATTGCCAACTCCCCACGTTTCATTACTTTAGTAACACGCAAAGCGGTATGACTTGGTAGACCATCTGGGTCAACACGAACGCGACGCTCACCATTGGCCAATAGATATTTATGTAATGCGAACTTCAGTTGCATCGTGCCTGCGCCCTGAGCAATTTCCCCATGGGCTAGCAAGTAATAGCGCTTGTCTGTTTGCCCTTCGCGGATCTGACGATGCAGTTCTACTAGAGCACTACGTTTTTTGGCGAGGAGAAGCACACCCGAGGTATCGCGATCCAAACGGTGAACCAATTCTAAGAATTTGAGCTCGGGGCGGGTAATGCGCAGGGTTTCAATGACGCCAAGCGCAATTCCTGAACCCCCATGAACTGCCAAACCTGCTGGCTTATTCACTATTAGCAGAGCTTCATCTTCGAACAAAATAGGCATTTTGTCGGAATACCCCTGCGCCCGAGACTTGGTTTGAGCGGTATTGACAGCCGCCATTTGGGCAGGCTCAGCAATACGAACCGGCGGGACTCTCACCACATCCCCCTCAATTAAGCGGGTAGTCGGCTCAGCCCTTTTCTTATTCACCCGAACCTCGCCAGAGCGAATAATCCGATAAACGTGGCTTTTGGGAACCCCTTTTGCCCAACGTAATAGGTAATTATCTAGTCGCTGGCCAGCCTCTTCAGGACCAATAGTCTGAAGGTGAACGGCGGCTGGAGCAATGGTTTTGACCTGCGAAGGCTTGGAAATGGGTTCGGATTTCATGATTTATCTCTCTTGCCACCCCGACGGAGGTCGACAAGGGACTTAACAATACCCCATTGTCCTTCAACTTGTGCCGTATAATCAACGCTCTAGCCAATTTATTGGCCCGAGACTGACCTGATTCAGGTTTGGATCGTGGAGCTTGGAGTCGCCCTTAA
>CANGWT010000128.1 GCA_947457745.1 Burkholderiaceae bacterium
AAGTAGTCCAAGTCCCCATCGTCTAGAGGCCTAGGACATCACCCTTTCACGGTGAGTACGGGGGTTCGAATCCCCCTGGGGACGCCAAAATTTTTGGCTAGTTGTGAGTAGTAAGCAGTGACACAAGTAGCATTCGATGTAATTGGAGCGGTAGTTCAGTTGGTTAGAATATCGGCCTGTCACGCCGAGGGTCGCGGGTTCGAGTCCCGTCCGCTCCGCCAAGTCAGTTTAAAAAGCCCCTGCAAAAGGGGCTTTTTTTATTTGAACCGAATCTTCCTTAAAGCTTTTTCGTGGGCGGTGGTTTTGGTGCCACTTTGTACAGAGGCTCAACCGCCGGCATTAGCGCGGTTAGTTGCTCGATTCGGGTTTCACCAGAAGGATGGGTGGATAAGAATTCTGGAGAGCTCTTACCTTTTGTTGCCTTCAACATTTTTTGCCAGACACTAATTGCGCCCATGGGGTTATATCCCGCTCTTGCTGCCAGCTCTAGTCCAATTGCATCCGCTTCCGATTCATTCTCTCGTGAGTTTGGCAAAATAATTGCATATTGGGCTACCTGGTTAGCAGCGCTTACAGCCGAGCCGTAGGGGCCGGCTGCGACCATCGCAATATTCACCAATACATTTTGTGCGGTCGCTTGGGATACGCGTTCCCGGCCGTGCTCTCTTAGGGCATGAGCAATTTCATGGCCCATAATGGCTGCAATTTCATCATCATTTAAATTCAGCTGCTCAATAATTCCGGTGTAGAAAGTAATCTTTCCGCCGGGTGCACAAGTAGCATTCAGTATGGGAGCATCGATTAGGGTTAGCCGCCAATCCCATTGCTTGGTGTCATCTCGGAATACTTCGGTCTGCGGGATTAATCTGTTTGCAATGAACTTCAATCGATCATAGGTAGGGCCAGAGGTGATCAGTATATTTTTCTCTTTTGCCTTTTGATTCTGCTCGTTATAACTCACCGCAGAAATGCGATTGACTTCTTCAGAAGAAGCCATCATGAATTGGGATCGATTAACACCAACCGCTCCTGAGCGCGTAGTGTTGGCGCATGCCGAGAGTAAAGTAACCAGCGCAAGGATCCAAAAGGTGCGAATGCTCAAATTAAATCCTTGCTGTTAATACGTACTCTTTCTTGTAAATTATTTCTTCTTTGGAGGCGTAATCGATGCGGCCATTGCATCAAAGTAAATAACTCGAACCTGCTCACCAACATTGACATCCGCTAATAGCTTGGGATTCTTAACGGTAACAATAGTGACCTTACCACTTGGGCCTTTAACTGAGACTAGTTTCTTGGCGCGATCTACGGCTACGATGTCAGCAATAATAGTCGTGGTGTTTGTAATGGTGCGAGTTGGTTTTTCGCCTGGCTTAGAAGCTAGTTCCGATGAAGTCTCCACTTTGCTGCGAATACCATCGCTTTTGGTCTTAATCAATTCAATTGCAACGGCAAGTTCATAAGTTACATTTAGTCTGTCACCGACTTTTATCTGATCAAAGTTCTTAATCTCAGGGCCGGCAATAAACTTAGATTCACCTTCATTATTTTTAAAGAAGATCGTGCGTGTTTGCTTATCAATCTTCGCAACAGTACCCTCATACAATTGGAAAATATTATCAGTAAAAGCTGCATCCACTACTACGGCATTGGCAGCAGGTGCTTGCGCCATTACTAATGCTGGGCCAGCTAACAATGTTGCGGCTACGAGAGTGATTTGGGCAATTTTAATTTTCATAACTTTCCTTAATATTGAGTATCTTTAGCGATATTAGCGTATTTCAATTGCAAGATTCTGTTGGCAAGCCCACAGATGAGTAGGGCAGTAGTTCAGTAGGAGGGACTCGATACTGTGTGCCAACAGAATGACTTGGTAACACTTGAGCTTAAAGTCGCTCCCACCAGTTGCCAGAAAAGTGGCATTGCAACCAGTCGATGCACTGACTGACCTTGCCTGGAACCAAACGAGGTGACGAAAATACAGCGTGAATTTCCTGGGAGGGCAGGGTCCAATCAGTCAATATCGGCTGTAAGGTACCCTTATTAATAGAGTGATAAGCAACGTACCAAGGAATAGTGGCTAAACCCATGTTCCCGATGGTTGCGGCCAGCAAAGCAGATAAGTTATTGGAGTACAGCGGACCTTTGACAGGTATTGAGATGGTCTCACCGTCACCTCCACTAAAGTGCCAGCGGTGATTGTCTTGAACTGAGCTATAGATTAAGGCCAGGTGTACTGACAAATCCTCTGGATGATTCGGAGTGCCGTGCTGCTTTAAGTAATCTGGACTAGCTACTAAGACCCATGGATTTAAGCCTAAATAGCGTGAGCCCAAAGAGGAGTCTGCGAGGCGACCCATACGGATCGCAAGATCAACGCCACTTTCAACCAAATTGACATATTGGTCCTCAAGACTGAGATGCACCTCTAGTTTTGGGTTTTGACTCATAAATTGAAGTACAAGTGGGGTCAAAATACGACGCCCAAAGGCAACTGATGAGCTAATGGTTAATTTACCCTGCATTTCTCCTTGTAGTAGGGCGGCTAGATTGTCTGCTTCCTCAAGCTCTCTTGAAATGATCTTGCATTTTTCATAGTAGATCTCGCCAATTTCTGTTGGCGTAACCCCTCTTGTGCTGCGATGCAATAAAAGTGAGCCAAGGCGCTTTTCTAAAAAGGCAATATGTTTGGTTGCAGTAGGCTGCGTAATGCCGAGGCTGGCTGCAGCCTTACTAAATGAGCCGGTTTCTACGACTCGGACAAAAAGGGCTATTCCCTGAATACGATCCATTTATGAATTCTAACTGGATTTTGTTCTGGTATTCCATTTTGGAATAGCTCATATGATGGCAAGTGGCATTCTCATTTCACCCTGAAGAGTTGATGATGTATCCATTCTTAAACAGCAAGGGAAACATCATGGCCAAAATGAAAGCCGCAATGGCAGCAGTTCTTGTAATGGAAAAAGAGGGTATCACCACTGCCTTTGGTGTTCCTGGAGCTGCTATTAATCCACTCTACGCACAGCTGCGTGAACGTCAGTCAATTACTCACATCCTAGCCCGACATGTTGAAGGTGCTTCACACATGGCTGAAGGTTATACAAGAGCTAAAGCAGGCAATATTGGTGTTTGTATCGGCACTTCCGGCCCAGCTGGTACGGACATGATTACAGGACTATATTCCGCAAGCGCTGACTCTATTCCTATCCTATGCATTACTGGACAAGCTCCACGTGCCCGTCTTTATAAAGAAGATTTTCAGGCTGTTGATATCGAGACGATATCCAAGCCAGTTACAAAGATGTCTGTAACGGTTCGTGAACCTGGCTTAGTGCCACGGGTTTTCCAACAGGCATTTCATGTCATGCGTTCAGGCCGCCCTGGTCCAGTATTAATTGATTTGCCGATTGATGTTCAATTGGCTGAAATTGAATTTGATATTGATACGTATGAGCCACTGCCGGTATACAAGCCAGCAGCAAGCCGCAAGCAGATCGAAAAAGCGCTTGAAATGTTAATGTCGGCCAAAAAGCCATTGATTGTTGCCGGCGGTGGAATTATTAATGCTGATGCAGATGCGCTGTTAGTTGAGTTTGCAGAATTGACTGGCATTCCAGTGATTCCAACCCTCATGGGCTGGGGCACTATTCCGGATGATCATCCACTCATGGCCGGTATGGTTGGCCTTCAAACCTCGCATCGCTATGGCAATGCCACTATGCTAGCCAGCGATCTTGTTCTGGGTATCGGTAACCGCTGGGCTAACCGTCATACAGGATCAATCGATGTGTATTGCAAAGATCGCAAGTTTATTCATGTCGATATTGAGCCAACCCAAATTGGTCGTGTGTTTAATCCTGACTACGGTATCGTTTCAGATGCAAAAGCGGCGCTAGAGCTATTTGTTGAAGTTGCCAAAGAATGGAAGGCAAAAGGCAAACTCACTAACTATAGTGAGTGGGTTGAGCGATGCCAGGAGCGTAAGAGCTTGATGCACCGTAAAACCAACTTTGATAATGTACCTATCAAGCCACAACGTGTCTATCAAGAGATGAATTCTGTATTCGGTCGCGATACTGTTTATGTATCTACTATTGGCCTATCGCAAATTGCTGGCGGACAATTTTTACATGTGTATGGTGCTCGTCAATGGATCAACTGCGGTCAAGCAGGACCCCTAGGCTGGACAATTCCAGCGGCATTAGGTGCATTGGCCTCCGATACAACGAAGACTGTAGTTGGACTTGCAGGTGATTACGACTTCCAATTCTTGATTGAGGAATTAGCAGTTGGCGCACAATTTAACTTGCCATTAATCATGGTCTTGGTGAATAACAGTTACCTAGGCTTAATCCGCCAAGCGCAGCGTGGTTTTGAGATGGATTATTGCGTACAACTGGCTTTTGACAATATCAACGTGGACGATCAAAACCTGAAGGGTTACGGAGTTGATCACGTTCAAGTAGTTGAAGGGCTTGGTTGCAAAGCTATCAGGGTCTCGGATCCAAATAAAATTAGTGCTGCATTGATTGAGGCGCAAAAGATGGCCAAGGAACATCGCGTTCCGGTGGTAGTGGAGATCATTTTAGAAAAAATCACCAACATTGCTATGGGTACCGAAATTAATAATGTGAATGAATTTGAAGATATCGATTGCCGTCATCCTGCTGGAACAGAAGGATTGGTAGCCGCCGGTCTCCTAGAGTAATTGATTCATTGCCTTGAATTTACCCATGTATCATCCAGTTTGATTGTTATTAAGGAATAGGAATGCCCAAGTTTGCAGCCAACCTCACAATGTTGTTTAACGAAAAACCATTTTTAGAGCGTTTTGCGCTAGCCAAGATTGGAGGTTTTAAAGCAGTTGAGTTTCTATTTCCTTATGCTTTTGAAGCTAGCGAAATCAAATCTGCTTTAGATAACAATGCCTTAAAGCTGGTATTGCACAACTTGCCAGCTGGAGATTGGGATGCAGGTGAGAGGGGTATCGCATGTCACCCAGACCGTGTTGCTGAGTTTCGCTCTGGTGTTGCGAAGGCGATTGAGTACGCTAGTATTTTAGGCGTACCTCAAC
>CANGWT010000129.1 GCA_947457745.1 Burkholderiaceae bacterium
CGCAGAAAACCTCTCTTTGGCCACGCTCTTTTAAGAGCTGGAAATCCATCTTTACTTCCTGGGTTACAGAATTCAATTCTGGCCCCTGGCGTTGATATGCGACTTGAATTGAAGATTAAAGCTGTGAATCATGGGATGAATTTCAAAAAGGGTCATGCAACAGGAAAATAGTTATTCATTTAAATGTAACAATAATCTTACACAGTAAAAGCTTCTTAAGCGCTATTAGATATAAGTGTTTATACCCATCAATTGACCAAGATCAAGAAATGACTTATTTACGAATCCAATGAAAAAAACCCCAAATACTGGAGCATCTGGGGTTTTTTACTACCTAAGAGTAGAGCCTTATCTTTGTGACTTTAGTAATGCCTTGAATGTCAGAATACTCAGGGCAATTGCAATGCCTAGCGACACTAAAAACATGGCAAATTTGGATTGGGTCTGACCGGTAGGGAAGATCAGATAGAAGGCAACGGTAATGCTGACCACCATTCCAAAAAATCCCGCTATCTTGGAAATCCGATCTCTCATGTCGTGAAATTTAAACATACTCTGCATCCTTTCAAGTTTTATAACTTTTATACAAAAAAACTATTGAATAATTTATTTTTGGATAGTTATGAAAACTTTAAACTGCGTCTTTGCTTGAGTCAATATTACTAGGGTAAACCCGTGATATTAAGTAGCTTTCTCAACCTCAAGCATGCCATCTTCCATGGTGTAAGACGGTTCATATCCCAATTGATCTTTAGCCTTTTGAATAGAGATAGAAAAAGGATGCGCCATTAAGTGAACCATTTCTCTAATTAAGGGAGGCTCGCCACGAAGCGGTAAGTATTTCCAGCCATTTTCTGTAAAACGCGCAAGGGGTCGGGCAAAGGAACGGGGTATGGACAGGGTTGGCACCTTGTAATGACCCACTTTCAGTCTCATGCTCATCCATTGTCTAAATTGCATTGGCGGTCCATCGCTGATAAAAAAACTTTCTTGATTTGAATCCGACAATAGCGATTTATTAACCGCTTCACAAAGATTTTGAATATAGCAAGTTGAGAAGAGGTAATCACCTTGATCAAACCAGCCAAATTTATTGAGATCTGCAGCTCTGCCTAAGATCTGATCAACGACATCGCCTCTACCCCAAATAGTTGCGGGCCTCAGACTCAGAGTACGAAAAGTCTCATCACCGGCCTCAAGAACCCACTGCTCTGCTTGCGACTTACTATGGCTATAAGGAAAGTTTTGTAATGATGGCAAAGCTCGAGATTCTGAAATATGCAGATTTTGCCCCAATGGATTTTTAGCAATCGAGGCATCACTCATGTAAATGAACTGCTTAATACTCGCCCGCCTTGATGACTCAAGAATATTTTTTGTCATGAAAACGTTAGTCTCTAGTAATGATTTCTCTGAATTCCAAAGCTTCATCTCTGCTGCGCAGTGAATCACGACATCTAAACCCTGGAGTTTCTTTGATAAGTCTTCCACATCATTCAGATTTCCCGACCAAACTGCAAGATTTGGGTGGGATTCAATATTGATAGTTTGAGGTGCACGAAAGTGGCATACAAGCTCATGACCCCCTGAAGTCAAAGACTCAATCAAATGACTACCTACGAAACCACTAGCTCCAGTCAAGAAGATCTTCATTTGCTAAACAGTTGGCCAAGAAATAATGCAGATCTTCCGTAGTAATAAGCGGTAGCTAGCAATATCTTTGGAGAGAGGACGATTATTGAAGCAAGCAATAAGATGTAGAAGGACCAATGCCTAGTGGATCCATAGGCGCCCAATATAAATAGCCCTAGAAAAATCAGCCTGCGCACTTGACCTCGAGGTAGCCAGGGACTTCTTTTATAGAGGGGCTCTTTATGAGTTACGGAGCTTTCGCCTGTCATCTTCTTGTGGTCAGTAAAAACAATTCAATCTAATCCAAGTGAACTATCATAGATAATTATTAGGGATTATTCAATGACCAAGCAGAGCAACAAAACAAATCCTCGTGGATTTCGCACCTTAGCAGCACTCCTCCCTTTCTTAAAGCCATATAAAAAACAATTTGTATTGGCCGTCTTTAGTTTGGTGCTTGCTGCAAGTGCAACCTTGGCCGTACCCTTCTCTTTTAGGCAAATCATCGATTTGGGATTTAATGCCAACAGCGGCAAGCAAATCAATACTACTTTTTTAACGCTATTTATTGTTGCTGGTTTAGTCGCACTAGGAACGTCTCTCCGTTTTTATATGGTGTCCTGGTTAGGAGAAAAAATTACAACCGATATTCGCTCGGCTGTCTATAGTCATGTCATCAAGCAAAGTCCAGAGTTCTTCGAGTCCACTCATAGCGGCGAAATACTCTCACGCCTAAATACGGACACTGTGCTAATTCAGACACTCATTGGGACCAGCGTCTCGATGGCCATTAGAAATCTTCTTTTACTAACAGGCGGATTAGTGATGATGTTTATTACCAGTCCAAAGTTATCTGTACTGATTTTCGCAACACTATTACTCACGATCATTCCAACCGTCATCATGGGTAGACGAGTAAGAAAGCTTTCTCGCAATTCACAAGATAAGATTGCGAACGCCTCTGCCATAGCAAGTGAAAAATTAAATGCGATACCGACAATTCAGTCTTTTACAAATGAAACAATAGAAATTAATCGGTTTAATCAATCCATTCATACCGCTCTTGATGCAGCCATCACTCGCACACGGGCGAGAGCCTTACTTACATTTGTAGCTATATTATTTGGTTTTACCAGCATTATTTTGGTGCTTTGGCTTGGCGCTTATGCAGTGATGGATAATCAAATCACCGCCGGAGAATTGTCTCAGTTTATTTTGTATGCTGTGATTGTTGCCGGAGCAATAGCTGGCATTTCTGAAGTGATTGGCGATACGCAAAGAGCGATTGGCGCTAGTGATCGCCTTTTGGAGCTCTTAAATGTTGAGTCTTCCGTTAAAGCTCTCGCTAACGTGAAATCAATAACCCAAGTCAATGCAGCTGGCATTGAAGTGCAAATTGACAATCTCAGCTTTCACTATCCATCAAATCAAAATAGTGTTTTATCAGACCTATCCCTAGAAATTAAACCTGGGCAAAGAATTGCTATCGTAGGACCTTCAGGCGCTGGGAAGACTACGCTCTTCCAGCTATTGCAGCGCTTTTATGACCCCACTAGGGGAGAAATTCTTTTTAATGGTACCAATATTCGAAGTCTTCAGCTTGAAACACTGAGGAAATTGATTGGCATTGTTCCACAGGATATCGTGATTTTCTCAGACAACGCTATGGAGAATATTCGTTTTGGAAGAATGGATGCGACTGACGATGAGGTCCTAGTTGCAGCTCGCCTTGCCATAGCGGATGAGTTTATTTCCAAACTACCAGAGGGATATCAAACCTTCTTAGGTGATCGAGGTATCCGCTTATCTGGGGGGCAAAAACAGCGAATTGCGATTGCCCGAGTATTGTTAAAAAATCCTGCCCTATTACTCTTAGATGAAGCCACTAGCGCCTTGGATGCTGAGTCAGAATTACTCGTACAGCGCGCGCTTGAGGCAGCAATGGATCATCGGACGACCATTGTGATTGCGCATCGACTTTCCACAGTAAAGCAAGCCGACAAAATTATCGTACTGGAACATGGTCGGATCATTGAAACCGGCACACATGCTGATTTAATTCAACGTAGCGGGCTTTATGCCCGTTTAGCTAAACTTCAATTTACTGATCGATAACAGAGCATCCCCTTAGGGGAATAAATTCAGGAGTTAAGAGTTCGATGGACTCCTAGGGTTTATACCGATGATTAGAGTAAACACTAGTTAACGAATAAATTATTGGCAATTAGGCTTAATGTTTAAGCAGCAATCCGATAGTAGTTCACTAGTCACACTTTAAACACTCCATGCTTTCTTCAGACGCCAATCAATCTAAACAAATTTTTTTAGCCCAGCCTAGAGGTTTTTGTGCTGGCGTAGAGAGAGCCATCACGATTGTTGAAGAAGCGTTGAAAAAATATGGCAGCCCCATCTATGTCAGGCATGAGATTATTCATAATGCCTATGTTGTAAAAGATTTCCAGGCAAGAGGAGTCATTTTTGTTAACGATGTGTCGGAGGTGCCCGAGGGATCTATTCTGATCTTTAGTGCGCATGGTGTAGCTACAGCAGTTAAAACTGAAGCTCAATTTCGTAATCTAAAAGTTTTTGATGCAACCTGCCCTTTAGTTTCAAAAGTGCATGCTGAGGTTATTCGCTTAAATGCGAGTGGTTACCAAATCATTATGATCGGCCACCTCGGACATCCGGAGGTTGAGGGCACGATAGGGCAAATTGATGCTCCAGTTCACCTCATAGAAAAAGTGGCTGATGTAGAGGGCTTAAGATTTAAAGAAGAAGAATTACTCGCCTTTGTTACTCAAACCACCCTATCGGTAGATGAAACCTCTGAAATCACTGCCGCCCTGGTAAAAAAATATCCGCATATTCATGCGCCTAAGAAACAAGATATTTGTTACGCCACGCAAAATCGACAAGATGCTGTTAAAGCCATGTTGCCCTTGGTAGAGGTCGTGATAGTGGTTGGTAGCCCAAATAGCTCAAACTCCAAGAGACTTCAGGAGCTATCCTTAAAGATGCAGGTTCCTGCGTTTTTGGTAGATGATCCGCTGGAGATAAAACCAGAGTGGTTTTCTGGAGTGAACAATATCGGCATTACAGCCGGGGCATCCGCTCCCGAAGAATTAACAGCAAAAGTGATCAAAGCCATCAAAACGCTTTCAAAAGGTGTGGTGCTACCCATGAAAGGTATTGCTGAAAACATCAATTTTTCTTTGCCCAAAGGCTTGGTTTAGAGATTAAAGCAGTCCCGCCAGAAGATTATTTGCTGATTCTTTTGCAAATGGAGTCTGAAATAGCTGCTAAGAGATAGAGCGCCATACCAATAACAAAGATGAAATACTCACCTGTGTTGAAAAAATAGAGCAAACCCACTATCGCTATACCAAGGGAAAGAACGCTGAGTATTGTTTTAGCAAA
>CANGWT010000130.1 GCA_947457745.1 Burkholderiaceae bacterium
ACAGGGCGTAACTGGGCTGGGGCGCGGCCACTGGGACGGGTGATGTTGAGCTGAGTCATGGGGTGTGTTCCTAAAGATCTACAATGTCCCTATGATATCGAGCATGACTGGTTATGGCAGCGCTTCTCGCCAAGTCTCCCTAGGAGCTGGCGTGGTAGCTGATCTGCAAGTGGAATGTCGGGCTGTGAATAGCCGCTTTCTGGATTTGGGCTTTCGTCTTCCGGACGAATGTCGCGGGGCTGAGCCTGCCTTACGAGAACTGGCTACACAAAGCCTTTCTCGAGGTAAGGTCGAGTTCCGGGCTGCATGGCGTGTTAATTCGGGTGCTGCCGGAGCCGCTAAAGCCAACCCCCATGCCTTAGGCGCCTTAAACAAGGATCGTTTAGATGCGCTTTACACCCTGCAAGAGCATGTTCAAGTAGCCTTTCCTCATGCTGAAGCTTTGTGTATTGCCGATATTTTGCGCTGGCCAGGAATTGTTTCTGAGCCAAGAGGTGAAGAGGAGGGTTGGATTGCCGCTACGGTTGAAGCTGGTCGCGCTGCCCTTGCTGCCCTAATAGATAGTCGCCAGGCCGAAGGTAAGTCCTTAGTCACAGTGCTAAGCAATATCACTAGCAAAATGCGGGAGATAGTTAAGGTCATAGAGCCAAAGGTTCCCCACTACGTTTCCCAGTATCAAGAGAAGCTCACCGAGCGCCTGGCCGAGGCCTTAGCTGCCCAAGAGCAAGGAAAGGGTAATAGCGGGTCTGGCACGGAGTTGATGGAGCGTATCCGGCAAGAGGTTGTGCTCTATGCAGTTCGTATCGATGTGGCAGAAGAGTTTGCGCGCTTAAAGACCCATCTTCAAGTAGTGGACACCGCCTTAGCAGGCAAGGGCCCAGTAGGTAAGCGTTTGGATTTCTTAATGCAGGAACTCAATCGCGAAGCCAACACCTTGAGCTCCAAATCCGTTTCAGAAGAATGCACGCAAGCTGCTTTAGAGCTCAAGCTTTTGATTGAGCAGATGCGTGAACAAGTTCAGAATTTAGAGTAACCGTTATTTTTACTAATTATTATGGCAAGCCCTAAACCTAAAGCTAATTTATCTCCCGCCTATCAAGGCAGTATGTTGATGATCGTTGCACCATCAGGCGCTGGTAAATCCTCCTTAGTCAATGCGCTATTGCAAGAAGACGCAGCCCTCAAGCTTTCACTTTCAACGACAACGCGCGCGCCAAGACCGGGTGAGGTAGATGGCAAGGACTATCGCTTTATCAAAAGAGCAGAATTTATTGCGGAGCGTGACCAAGGACATTTTTTAGAGCACGCTGAAGTGCACGGTAATTTTTACGGTACATCCAAAGCCTGGATTGAGACTCAGATGAAAACTGGGCGCGACGTTGTGCTAGAAATCGACTGGCAGGGAGCTCAGCAGATTCGTCAAATCATTCCTGAAGTGCAGTGGATCTTTATTTTTCCGCCTTCATTTGAAGCTCTGGAGGAGCGCTTGCGCAAAAGGGGTCAGGACGATGAGGCGACTATTCAGAGAAGATTGGCTGCAGCGCATTTAGAGCTCCAGCATGCTCACGAAGCGGATTTTATTGTGATCAATGATGATTTTGAGCGGGCATTGATTGATTTACGACATGTGCTCGCAGCCAGCCGTCTGCGCTCAGGGCCGATTATGGCTCGTAACCCTGCGCTTTTAAAGCGCCTCGGAGTCTAATCAGTTATCCTATGGGTATTGAAGCTAAATTTAAGTGAGTCCAGCATGGCCCGTATTACTGTAGAAGATTGTCTAAAAACTATCCCTAATCGTTTTGAGCTGGTATTGGCCGCGACTTATCGTGCTCGTCAATTGGTTCAAGGTCACTCCCCACGTGTTGAGTCCAGAGATAAAGCAACCGTTGTTGCATTACGTGAAGTTGCTGCTGGTGTAACCGACCGTGACATGTTGACCAAAGTACCTTTGTAATTCAGGGGTTCCGTTGTGGAGCTCCCCTTAGGCGATCCAAGCACATCGGAACTCAAAGGTCAGATCTCGCCTAAAGAGATTGTTGACAGCGATAAGTCTTCCATCATCGCAACTTTGTTGGCTCAGTCGAGCCGACACTTATTTGGCCCTACCTCTGCGCCTAACTTACCCTTAAAGCACCAAGTTGTCTCGATTGATGGGCTGGTTTCAAAATTAGGCTATCTCAAGCCTGATGAAGTAAGTCTCATAAAACAGGCATTTCATTTTGCGGATGCGGCCCACCTTGGGCAGTACCGCCATAGTGGCGAACCTTATATTACCCATCCAGTAGCAGTTGCTGAACTCTGTGCTACCTGGCGTTTAGACGCGCCCTCCATCATGGCGGCTTTAATGCATGATGTGATTGAGGATACGGGCTGCACTCAAGCGGATCTAGTTGGTAAGTTCGGCAGCAAAGTGGCAGAGCTTGTAGAGGGATTAACTAAGCTCGATAAGCTGGAGTTTCAAAGCCATGCCGAGGCGCAAGCCGAAAGCTTTCGCAAGATGTTTATGGCCATGGCGCGTGATGTCCGTGTGATTTTAGTGAAGCTCGCCGATCGCACTCACAATATGCGTACGCTCGATGCTGTTCCAATGGAAAAGCGTCGCCGAGTAGCTGCTGAAACAATTGAGATCTACGCTCCGATTGCACATCGCTTAGGTCTAAATATCATTTACCGCGACTTACAGGACTTGAGTTTTCGCTACTCTATGCCATTGCGCTTTAGGGTGATCGAAGGCGCTGTGAAGCGGGCGCGTGGTAACCGTAAAGAGATGGTAGAAAAGATTTTGCAGAATGCTCGGTTGGCATTTGCAAAAGCCAACCTCGAGGTTGATCTACAAGGTCGAGAAAAAACCCTTTTTAGTATCTACAGCAAAATGCGTAGCAAGCATTTGAGCTTTTCTCAAGTGCTTGATGTGTATGCCTTTAGGGTCACGGTCCATTCAATTGACGAATGCTATCGCGCACTCGGTCTTTTGCATGCGCTTTATAAGCCGATGCCTGGAAAGTTTAAGGATTACATAGCTATTCCTAAGCTCAATGGTTATCAGTCTTTACATACGACACTATTGGGGCCATCAGGAGTGCCAGTGGAGTTTCAGATACGTACCAGTGATATGCACGCTGTTGCTGAAGCAGGTGTTGCTGCGCACTGGGCCTATAAAGATGGTGGCCCTGATATGAGTGAGGTACAAAACCGTGCACATCAATGGCTGCAATCCTTGATTGATATTCAGGATAGTAGCGGGGATTCGCAAGAATTCTTAGAGCACGTCAAAATTGATTTGTTCCCGGATGCAGTTTATGTCTTCACGCCAAAGGGGCAGATCAGGGCTTTACCACGTGGCGCCACTGCTCTCGATTTTGCTTACTCTATTCATAGCGATGTAGGTAATACTTGCGTAGCAGTCAAGATTAACGGCATGCAGTTACCTTTACGTAGTGAGTTGAAGAATAGCGATATTGTTGAGGTGGTGACATCATCGAATTCTCAACCCAATCCAGGTTGGCTAGCATTCGTGAGGACAGGCAAAGCCCGTGCTTCGATACGCCATTCACTTAAGACCAAACACTATGCCGAGTCTTTGCAGTTAGGCGAACGTCTTTTGGCTAGCGCATTGCGTCAGCAGGGTGTGGATCCAGGATTGCTATCACCAGAACTTTGGGAAAAGTTATTACATTGGACTGGTGATAAAACGCGTGAAGAGGCCTGCGTCAATATTGCCTTGGGGCGTAGATCTTCTCAAGAACTGGCAATTCGCTTGAAGATTTTGATTGACGATGAGGGCGGTTCGGAGCAAATGCGCTTGGGCGCTACGGACTGGGTTTCTCCCCAGCAAGAAATTGCTTCGCATCATCACCAGCGCCAAGCCATCTTAGTGGATGGTCGTGAAGGAAACTCGATTCATTTCCAAACCTGTTGCCATCCGATTCCGGGTGACAATATCATTGGCTATCTTGGTAAAGGCGAGGGTTTGCAGGTGCATACCAACGACTGCCAACTCGCCCTCAGAATGCTCTCTAAGGACAGTGATAAGTGGGTAGAGGTCGAGTGGGGCAAAGAGGTTAATCGTGAGTTTGAGGTTGACCTGGCGATTGATACACGCCAAGGCAAAGGTGTATTAGCTAGAGTGGCAAGTAGTGTGACTGCCGCAGACTCCAACATCATGAACGTATCAATGGATGATCGCTATAAAGAAGATGCCGTTACTATTCGATTCACCATCCAAGTGTCAGACCGCCTGCATCTATCTAAGGTGATGCGCAGTTTGCGTGCGAACCATGATGTAATGCGCGTTACCCGCGTACGGGTTAGCTAAACCCCTGTAACTCTAAGTTACCGGTACTGAACGTCAAGAATTTCAATCTCAGTTGGGCCGGTTGGTGTCTGAATTTTGACGCAATCACCCAGCCGCGACTTGATTAAGGCTTTAGCAATGGGTGACACCCAGCTGACGTGACCCAGATCCAAATCAACCTCGTCGACCCCAACAATCGTGATGCTTGTCTTTTTGCCAGCATCAACGCCTTCCAAGTTCGCGTAAGTAACGGTAGCCCCAAAAAATACCTGCTCGGCATCTGCTTCACCTGATTTTCTAACCTGGTTATCAACCACTACAGCAAATTCAAGGCGCTGGTTCAGGAAGCGAATCCGACGATCTATCTCCCGAAGTCGCTTTTTTCCATAAATATAGTCACCATTCTCGGAACGGTCGCCGTTGGAGGCGGCCCAGTGAACAACCTTGACAACCTCTGGCCGATCAAGGTTTAAGAGCTGCAAAAGCTCTCTTTTGATGCGCTCGTGACCAGCGGGTGTGATGTAGTTCTTCTCTTCCATGGCATAATTATGGCTGTTGCGGCTGTAGCTCAGCTGGATAGAGTACTTGGCTACGAACCAAGGGGTCGTGGGTTCAATTCCTGCCAGCCGCACCAACCCTTACAGGGCCTAGTTGAAAAACTGGGC
>CANGWT010000131.1 GCA_947457745.1 Burkholderiaceae bacterium
AGTGACTTGGCAAACTTTTGCCATGACATAACTCCATTAATTGCGAAAAAAGAAGATTGTATCAGTCTCCAGCCACTTTGATCTAGCCCTTATTGGCTTTAGTTTTGAGGGTGAGGAAAAATAGTCGGCAATATTGGTCAAAACATATCATTAAGTTAGTATTCACTTCTATTTATGGTCTTTTTTCATAAGACCCTCATCAGAAAATGAGAAAAACCCACCATCACTCACAATGCAATGATCAAGCAGGGGGATATCTATCAACTGCAAGGCTTTGGCTAGCGTCTTGGTTAATTCTTGATCAGCAATGCTCGGTCGTGGGTTTCCGCTGGGATGGTTATGTGCCACGATTAGGGCGCTAGCGTTCCTCGCAAGTGCCTCCTTCAGGATTTCTCGCGGGTATACGGCGGTGTGGCTTAGGGAGCCTCTAAAGAGCTCCTGGCACTCAATCAGGCGTAGGCGGGAGTCGAGGTAGAGGCATAGGAAGACTTCGTGTGGCAGGCGCCCAAATCTGGCCTGTAAGAACTCTCGGACGTATCCTGGTGACGAAAGAACGGACTCCTGGGAGAGGGTTTCCTCAAGACTACGCTTTACAAGCTCATAGGCCGCCTGGATTTGTGACCACTTGGAAATACCCATGCCATGAATCTGGGTTAATTCTTCTGGGGTGCAAGACATGAGGCCCGGCAAATTGCCAAAATGGTGGAGCAGGTCCTCGGCTAGTGCCACGGCAGTTTTGCCTTTGACGCCAACCCGCAAAAAGATTGCAAGTAACTCGGCATCGCTTAGGGCTGCCGCACCAAGGGCGCGTAGTTTTTGGCGAGGTTGTTCCATTTTTGGCCAATGCGTAATCGGCAAGTGCACGCTAGGGTCGGGCCTAGATACAATTACCTTATGACTAAGCTTACGGTTTTGCCCAATTCCTTTCTGACCCTCAACTATCGGCTGACTTTGCCCAGTGGGGATGATTACATCAATACTTTTATCGATCGCCCTGCGACGGTGTTGATGGGTTCTGGACAATTTGCGCCTTGTTTTGAAAAGGTATTAATCGGATTGGGTGTGGGTGATAAGAAAAGTGCCTTATTGCCACCAGAAGATAGTTTTGGTGAGCGCAAAGAAGAATTAATTCAGTGGGTTTCTTTGAATGCACTTAAAGAGGGTCGCGATGATGATGCACAATTTAATCCTGGTGACGTCATTGAATTTAATGCGCCCGGTGGCGCTCAATACGCGGGTGTGTTGCAATCGATTAACGAAGAAGGTGCCTGGTTTGATTTCAATCACCCGCTGGCTGGCAGGCCTGTTACCTTCGAAGCTCAAATTGTGGCGATTTTGTAAGCGATGAATAAGCAAACTATTGAACAAACAGGCGGTGAAAACACCGCTGAAATTTTGATGGCACAGCCCCGTGGCTTTTGTGCTGGTGTTGATCGTGCAATCAATATTGTGAATGAAGCACTGACACGCTTTGGCGCACCAATTTATGTACGTCATGAGATTGTTCACAATGCTTATGTCGTGAACGAGCTGCGTGAAAAGGGTGCTGTGTTTGTGGAAGAGTTGCATGAAGTTCCTAAAGGCGGCATTGTGGTGTTTAGTGCCCACGGTGTTTCTCAAGAAGTTCGTCAAGATGCTGAGGCGCGTGGCTTGCAGGTATATGACGCGACTTGCCCCTTGGTTACAAAGGTGCATGTTGAGGTCATTAAGATGTGCAAGGATGGATTTACAGTGTTGATGATTGGTCATGCGGGGCACCCGGAGGTCGAAGGTACGATGGGGCAGGTTAAGGAAGGTGTTCATCTGATTGAGAAAGTGGCAGATATTGCTAAGCTGCCTTTTACTGAGCATGAAAAAATTGCTTTTGTTACGCAAACGACACTCTCCGTAGATGAGACAAAAGAAATCGTCGATGCCTTAATTCAAAAATTCCCGAATATCATTCAGCCCCGTAAGCAGGATATTTGTTACGCTACTCAAAATCGCCAAGATGCTGTGAAATTTATGGCTCCTCAAGTTGAGGTAGTTATTGTGGTCGGAAGCAAGGCAAGCTCGAACTCGAATCGCTTGCGTGAATTAGCTGAAAAACTGGGTGTGCCGGCCTACATGGTCGATGCACCAGAGCAGCTTCAGGCCGAATGGTTTGTTGGTAAGAGGCGCGTGGGCTTGACTGCAGGTGCATCAGCCCCTGAAAGTCTGGCGCTTTCGATTGTGGCAAAGATTCAAGAATTTGGGCCGCGTAGCATTCGTAATCTAGAAGGCGTGGTGGAGGATGTCACATTCTCATTGCCAAAAAATTTAGTGGGCTAGCAAGTAACGCCATTGTTAGGGTGATTACTGCAATAAAAGATAAAGGGGCTTATAGCCCCTTTATTGCATTCACTCTGAGTATTTGTTAGCTGACTTCCTTGAGTAACTCTCTCAAAATATTACACATCTGACGGATTTCATCATCAGAAACATTAAGTGCTGGCATAAAGCGAAGCAGATTAGGTCTTGGTGAATTAATTAATAACCCTTCTGGAGTTCTATCGCGCGCCAATTCAACCAGCTTAGCGCCGATATCACTACTCAGCATCAGGGCGCGCAATAGTCCTTCGCCGCGCTCGCCATCCAGATTAAATTCTGCCGAGATGGCACGGAGCTCTTTGCTAAGTAATTCACCCTTGGCACGCACAGACTCTAGGAAGCCCGGCGCCAATAATTGCTCGATTACGCTGATACCTACTGCGACCATCAGTGGATTGCCGTTATAGGTACCGCCCTGATCGCCAGGTACAAAACAAGCAACCGCATCGGTTGCCATGAGTGCAGCTAATGGCACGCCACCACCAATGCCTTTGCCTAAGGTCATGATGTCTGGATCGATACCGTAGTGCTGATAAGCAAAGAGCGTACCAGTACGACCGCAGCCGGCTTGGACTTCATCAACGATCAACAGAATATTATTTTCTTTGGTGAATTTACGTAGGCTTTGCATAAATTCTTTAGTGCTTGGGATCACACCGCCTTCACCTTGTACCGGCTCAAGCATGACTGCAACTGTTTTATCAGTCACCAGCTTTTTGACAGATTCCAAGTCATTTAAATCTGCTTTTGGAAAACCAGGAACTTGCGGGGCAAACATCGTATCCCAGCCTGGCTTGCCTGAGGCGCTCATAGTTGCTAAGGTGCGACCATGAAAGCTGTGATCAAACGTAATGATTTCAAAGGCGCCTGATTTGTTCAGCTGCCCCCATTTGCGCGCCAACTTAATGGCACCTTCATTAGCCTCAGCTCCGCTATTGGCAAAGAATACTTTGTTAAAGCAGCTATTTTCGGTCAGAAGATTAGATAGGCGAATCATTGGCTCGTTATAAAACGCTGGACTGGGATTAATGAGTTTCTTGGCTTGTGCGTTGAGTGCTTCAATCATGCCGGGGTTACTATGACCGAGACAGTTCACAGCCCAGCCTTGCAAGAAATCCAAATAACGCTTGCCCTTGTTATCAGTCAGCCATGAGCCTTTACCCTCAACCATGGTCAACTCTGGCCGTGGGGTAATAAACATCACCGAGTGGGCATCTACGGATTGGGCTGGCTTATTCATATCGTATGCAAAGTGAAATCAAATGAGGTTTCTATTATCGCGCTTAGCAGGCTAGTTTGTCGCAAGGTCAGCTGAGCTGGTAAAGGAGTCCGCAAAGAATTCCTCCTCGGGCAGGCTGCACTGGGATGCAAAGTCCTGGCGGGCTGCATTGACCATCACAGGGGCGCCACAGGCATAGACCTGGTAAGGCCTCATATTGGGATGGTCAGCGATCACGGCCTGGTGCACAAAGCCTGTGCGCCCAGTCCATTGATCTTCCGGTAGCGCATCCGACATGACCGGAATGTATTTGAAGTCAGGAATATCTTTTGCCCATGACTGGCAGAGCGCATCGAGGTAGAGGTCGCTCGGGCGCCGTCCACCCCAATACAGATGAATCGGGCGTCTAATCTTTTTGAGTTGTATTTGCTCGACGATGGATTTGATGGGTGCAAAACCAGTACCGGCGGCAACAAAGATGATGGGTTTTTTAGAATCTTCTCTTAAGAAAAAGCTACCTAATGGCCCTTCAAAGCGGAGGATATCTTTTTCCTTCAAGGCAGGATCTTTTGCGCCAAATACAAAGTCAGTAAAAAGACCGCCGGGTGAATGGCGAATATGCAATTCGAGGGGGCCGTTTTGATCTGGCGCATTAGCAATGGAGTAGGCGCGGCGCTGCCCATCTTTTAGAAGAAACTCTAAATACTGTCCGGCTAGAAATTGAAAGCGCTCGGCAGCTGGTAATTGCAATTGAAGAATGACCACATCTGTACTTGGTTTTGTAATGGTGTTCACACGACAAGGTACCTTCCGAATGGCGATATCACTAACGCCCTGAACTTCACGAGCTTCAATGAGAAGGTCTGATTTGGGGTGGGCGCAGCAAAACAGGGTGCCACCAGTGGCTTCATCAGTCGGGCTTAGGGCAGCAGCACTATGTTGACCATGCTCTACCTGACCTTCCAGAATCTTGCCTTTACAGGATCCACAGGCACCATTTTTACAGCCATAGGGAAGGGTGATGCCCTGCTGTAAGGCTGCCTCTAAGAGGGTCTCATCCTTCTGTACGGTAAATTGTTTGCCGCTCGCCTTGAGCGTGACTTGGTAAGACACTCTCATTCCTTTCAATAAATCGTTACGATGTGGTCTATGCAATCTTTTAGTAAATCTCGAATCCTGATCGTTGGCTGTGGTGACATTGGTCTACGTGTTGCCAAGCAGCTCGCTCGAAGTCATCGCGTATATGCCTTAACTTCCCAGAAAACACGTTTTCAGGAGTTGAGAGCGGTTGGCGCGATTCCGATTTTGGGGGATCTGGATAAGCCCGATAGCTTGTGGCGTTTAAGTGGATTAG
>CANGWT010000132.1 GCA_947457745.1 Burkholderiaceae bacterium
TCAGCAAAGGTGTAAAAGACCACGCCTTGATGAAAGAGTTTATCGAGGCAGTGCGTGCGGCAGACGCAAGCACATTAACCTAATCATTTGCTGCAACTAATAAAAGAGGTATTTATGTACGATAAGCCAGATGCACGGGGACACTTCGGTCCTTATGGTGGCGTATTTGTTTCTGAGACGCTCATGTTTGCTTTGGATGAGCTTAAAGCGGCTTATGCAAAATATCAATACGATCCTGAATTCTTAGAAGAATTTCATTATGAGCTCAAGCATTTTGTAGGTCGCCCATCACCGGTCTATCACGCTAAACGTTGGAGCGAGATGTTAGGTGGTGCACAAATTTATCTTAAGCGTGAAGATCTTAATCACACTGGCGCACATAAAATTAATAATGTTATCGGTCAAGCCATGCTGGCTAAGCGCATGGGGAAGCCACGCATCATTGCTGAGACTGGAGCAGGGCAGCATGGTGTTGCTACTGCAACTATTTGCGCTCGCTTTGGTTTAGATTGCACTGTGTATCAAGGTTCTGTCGACGTAGCGCGTCAAGCTCAAAATGTGTTCCGGATGAAATTGCTTGGTGCAAAAGTGGTGCCCGTTGAATCTGGAACGAAGACCTTGAAGGATGCGTTAAATGAAGCAATGCGTGACTGGGTTACTAATGTGGAAGATACCTTCTACATTATTGGCACTGTCGCTGGGCCCCATCCGTACCCAATGATGGTCCGTGACTTTCAAAGCGTGATCGGGGAAGAGTGCAAAATACAAATGCCTGTAATGACTGGGCGTCAGCCGGACTTCGTCTTGGCTTGTGTTGGTGGTGGTTCTAATGCAATGGGTATTTTTTACCCCTATATTGATTTCCCAGAAGTGAAATTGATTGGCGTTGAAGCTGCAGGCCATGGCCTCAATACTGGTCTTCACTCTGCAGCCCTTTGCGTTGGAAAGCCTGGTGTATTGCACGGCAATCGTACCTATCTTTTGCAAGACGAAAATGGGCAGATATCTGAAACGCATTCTGTTTCTGCTGGTATGGATTACCCTGGAGTTGGCCCTGAACATGCATGGTTAAAAGACTCAGGTCGTGCTGACTATGTGGCTATCACTGATGAAGAGGCATTAAAAGCTTTTCATGACTGCTGCCGCATTGAAGGTATTATTCCTGCCCTAGAATCTGCTCATGCGATAGCACATGCGTGCAAATTAGCGCCCACGCTCCCTAAAGATAAAACTATCTTGGTGAATTTATCTGGTCGAGGTGACAAGGATATGCATACCGTTGCACAGGCCACTGGTTCTGAGGGCTAATCCATAGCCAATCACTAGGTCACCTACAAAATAGATACAAATTGCCATGTCAAAAATTACTGCACTCTTCACTCAACTAAAAGCTAGCGGAAAAAAAGGTCTAATCCCCTTTATTACCGCTGGCGATCCCGATCCAAAACTCACTGTTGAACTAATGCACGCATTAGTTCGTGGTGGTGCTAACGTCATTGAGCTTGGTGTGCCATTTTCTGATCCGATGGCTGATGGTCCGGTTATTCAACGATCATCTGAAAGAGCACTCACTCAAGGTGTCACCCTGCGCGGTTGCCTAGACATGGTGAAAGAGTTTCGTAAAACCGATGTGGATACACCGGTTGTTTTAATGGGTTATGCCAATCCAGTCGAACAGATGGGAGCAGAGCGCTTTGCAACGGAAGCTAAAGCTGCTGGTGTTGATGGTGTTTTGATCGTTGACTACCCTCCAGAGGAGTGCGTTGATTTTGCTGACCAAATGAAGCTAGCGGGCGTTGATCCTATTTTTCTATTGGCTCCCACTTCATCACCAGAGCGTATAAAGGACGCAGCCAAAATAGCTTCTGGTTATATCTACTACGTCTCTATGCGGGGGGTAACAGGTGCATCTCATCTGAACACTCAGGATGTAGCCAGCATTATTCCTAAGATTCGTGAAGCTACCCCAATTCCGATCGCAGTAGGTTTTGGCATAAATGATGCTGAAAGTGCCCGTGCAGTATCCAAAACAGCTGATGCAGTCGTGATTGGTAGTCGAATTATTCGTCTTTTGGAGGATTCTGCCCCTGGCCAAGCGGTACAATCACTCGAAGCCTTCATTCGTGAAATTCGCGTCGCTTTAGATAGTTAATGCACTGGATAGTTAAAAACTGATGAGCTGGATCGATAAATTACTACCCCCACAAATCCAACATACGGATCCTGCCAATCGTAAATCTGTTCCGGAAGGACTTTGGGTCAAGTGCCCCAGTTGTGAAACCGTGCTCTATAGCACTGATATCGAAGCGAATTTATCGGTTTGTCCAAAATGTAGTCACCACATGCGCATTGGCGCCCGTCAGCGTCTTGATAGTCTTTTGGACCCAAAAGGCCGCTACGAAATTGGCGCCGATATTTACCCAATCGACCCACTCAAATTTAAAGATTCCAAAAAGTACCCAGACCGCCTAAAAGAAGCTAATGATGCCTCCGGAGAAACCGAGGCCTTAATTGTTCTTGGTGGAAAGATTGAGAGCATTCCAGTGGTTTCGGCCTGTTTTGAATTCCAATACATGGGTGGCTCAATGGGTTCTGTTGTTGGTGAACGTTTTGCCCGTGGCGTACAAGAAGCTATTGCCAAAAAGTGTGCTTTTATCTGCATTACTGCTACTGGTGGTGCGCGTATGCAAGAAAGTTTGCTCTCTCTGTTTCAGATGGCTAAGACCAACTCAATGTTGACCTTACTATCTAAAAAAGGGTTGCCCTATATCAGCGTCTTAACAGACCCAACCATGGGCGGTATTTCTGCCAGCTTCGCGTTTATGGGTGATGTTGTGATGGCCGAACCAAAAGCCTTAATTGGTTTTGCGGGGCCAAGGGTAATTGAGCAAACTGTTCGTGAAAAACTGCCAGAAGGCTTTCAGCGTTCTGAGTTTTTGATGCAAAAGGGTGGTATCGACATGATCGTTGATCGTCGGCAAATGCGAGGTGAGATTGCTCGTTTGTTGGCCTTGCTCCAGCAACTCCCTGAGCCTGCAATTGCGGGTAGCGCAGCTGTTTAAAGCGCTTGAATCACGTCCTCCAAACTCCCATCCTATTTTCTAGCTTAACGGCTTGGCTTAGTCATCTCGAAACAGCGCACCCTGTTGGTATCGATATGGGTCTTGCGCGCATTAATCGAGTTAAAGATGCGCTAGGCCTTCATTTTGATTGTCCCGTTATTACTGTGGCTGGCACCAATGGTAAGGGCTCTACTTGCGCCTATCTTGAGAGTATTTTGCTTGCATCTGGCTACAAGGTTGCTTGCCATATGTCTCCACATTTGCTCGCATTTAACGAGCGTGCTCGCGTAAACGGTGAAGAGGTAAAAGATGATCTTTTGCTAGAACATTTTGCAGTCGTTGAAAAAGCTCGCGTTAGCTTAGCGGATGCTCCAACCTTAACGTATTTCGAATTTACTACCTTGGCTATCATGCATTTATTTTCCAAGGCAAACTTAGATGTTGCAGTGCTTGAAGTAGGCATGGGTGGTCGCTTGGATGCTGTCAATATTATTGATGCAGATTGTGCGATCGTCACGAGTATTGATATTGATCATGCTGATTTTTTGGGCGGCACTCGCGAGGCAATTGGTTTTGAAAAAGCTGGCATTTTCCGAGCTGGCAGTATTGCAGTTTGTGGTGATCCCGTGCCTCCACAATCTTTGATTGATCACGCCGAAAAACTCGGATGTGATTTATGGCTGCAAGGCCGTGACTATAACTTTCAAGGTGATAAGCAGCAATGGGGTTGGACAGGGCGTCAAAAACGCTTTAGTGGTCTGGGATACCCCGCATTACGAGGTGCTAATCAGATTCTGAATGCATCTGCTGTGATTGCCGCATTGATGGCCTTACATCAGCGACTACCAGTTAGCGCACAGGATATTCGCAATGGCTTTGCTATGGTAGAGCTGCCAGGTCGTTTTCAGGTGTTACCAGGTCAGCCAACCATCGTTTTAGATGTTGCTCACAATCCCCATGCAGCAGCTACCTTGGGCCAAGGCTTGGAAAAGATGGGATACCACCCCTATACTTATGCCATTTTTGGCGCTATGGCGGATAAAGATATTACTGGGGTTATTAAGCCCCTGTTGAATAGTGTGGACTTCTGGTTTTGTGCTGATTTACCAACACCACGCGCCGCTAGTGCCGTAGCACTATCTGAGAAACTGCTAGATCTGGGAGTGTCCCTAAAAAATGGGGAAGATGGTGGTATTGAGTGCTTCCCAGATCCTGCTGCAGCGTATCAAAAAGCGCTTTCTATGGCTGGTGAGGGTGATAGAATTGTTATCTTCGGATCCTTCTATACCGTTGCCGGCGTGATGGCATATCGAAATAACCAGGCCCATTGATCCATGATTCGTTTACCGAAGCTTTTTAAGCGAAACTCTGAGACTGAATACCTTGATCGGGGTTCGGTGAGGGGGCATCGTACAGTCAATAAATTAGCTCCCCGTAGTTTTCAGCGTACTCAAGAAAATGAAGAGCTAGCTCTTACAGAAGATCCAGATCAGCAACGTGCCCGTCATCGTCTGATTGGTGCGGCTGTCCTAGTATTAATTGCGGTAGTTGGTCTTCCTCGTGTTTTGGATAACAAGCCCAAGTCTATTAATAATGATATTGCTGTGAATATTGTGACTAGTCTGCCTACCCCTAACGCTGTAATTCCCGCAAATGATTTGAAGGTAAACCCGGCTGCTACTGAAGTGCCAGCAAAAGAAAAGGCGCCTATTCCATCCCAAGAAATTGTAGCGAAATCATCCCCTACGGTAAGCAAAACAAATTCTATTAGTGGCTTAGCTGCTGGTGAAGAAGTCATCGTCGCGCCAGAGGCAATCACCAAATCAAAAACTGAAGAACTTCCAAAAA
>CANGWT010000133.1 GCA_947457745.1 Burkholderiaceae bacterium
GACACCCGGGTGTCGGACGAAGGCGATACGATTCGCCGCCGGCGTCGTTGTGCCAAATGCGATAAACGGTTTACGACTTATGAACGGGTAGAGCTTGCTCTTCCAGCGATTGTGAAGAAAAACGGTAGTCGTGTGGATTACAGTCATGACAAGTTAGCGGGCTCAATCAAACTGGCCTTGCGTAAGCGCCCTGTCTCTTCCGATTCTGTTGATGAATCGATCGGCCGTATTGAAGAAAAACTCATGAGCTTGGGTGAAAAAGAAATCCCGAGCGAGCGCGTAGGTGAGCTGGTAATGCGTGAGCTCAAGCGCCTAGATAAGGTCGCCTATATTCGTTTTGCTTCGGTCTATCGAAGCTTTGCAGATATTGAATCGTTTGAGAGTGCTCTAAAAGAGTTGAAGTAATTGAGGATCAAGCGGATCGGTTGACGTTGTTAATTAACCAATTTCTGGAAATGTAAAAAGGACTGCATTGCAGTCCTTTTTACATTGGCAAACCGCGAAATTATTTTAGTTCTGCGAAGATTGAAGCAGTGATATTTTCTACGCTACCAGTACCGCTCACTTTGCGATAAGCGGGTGCTTTCACTTTGTCAGCTGTATTGCTTTGAGTGGCCCAAGTTGAGTAGTACTCAACTAATGGGCGAGTCTGATCGTTGTATACCTGCAAGCGCTTTCGAACCGTTTCTTCTTTGTCGTCATCGCGCTGAATTAATGCTTCACCGGTTACATCATCTTTGCCTTCAGCTTTTGGTGGATTAAATTTGATGTGATAAGTCCGGCCGGAGGCTGGGTGCACACGACGTCCGCTCATGCGATCAATGATGGCTTCAAAAGGAACATCAATCTCCAGAACGAAATCAATGGTAACGCCTGCATCCTTCATCGCTTGTGCTTGAGGGATGGTTCTTGGAAAACCATCGAAGAGGTAACCTTTGCTGCAATCCGGCTGGGTTAAGCGATCCTTAACTAAGCCAATAATGATGTCATCGGAAACAAGACCGCCCGCATCCATAATCTTTTTAGCTGCGACACCCAGTTCGGTTCCGGCTTTAACGGCAGCGCGCAACATATCACCTGTTGAGATTTGTGGAATGGCAAATTTTTCGCAAATGAACTGGGCTTGTGTTCCTTTGCCAGCACCTGGTGCACCGAGCAGAATTAAGCGCATTGTTTTCCCCTTAGAAGACTCTGATTGTCCCGTATTTTTTCGGGTTCTCTGACAAGCAATTCCTAGGATTATCCCCGAGAAAGCCCAATTAACTGGTTTTCTATGAATTGGCTAATACTTTGCGGACCCGCTCCAGATCTTCCGGCGTATCTACTCCAGCAGGCGGGGCCTCAGTAGCAGTGTGTACAGCAATCCGGAAGCCATTCCAGAGGGCGCGGAGTTGCTCCAATGCCTCGGCCTGTTCTGGAGGCGCTGGATCTAGCCGTGTGTAGGCTTGCAAGAAATCAGCCCGATAGGCATAAATGCCTAAATGTCTTAAATGAGTGATCTTTCCAGCAGTATCTGAGTCACGTACAAAAGGTATCGCTGCTCTAGAGAAATACATTGCCTCACCAGAGCGGTTGAGTACTACCTTCACTACGTTTGGATTAGTGATCTCAGCATCATCCTCAATCGGTACGGCAATAGTGGAGATTGCGCATGCTGAGTGGTCAGCCAAAGTTTGTGCAACCTGATTAATGAATTCAGGGGGAATGAGCGGTTCATCGCCCTGAACATTTACAACTAGAGCGTCAGGTGGAAGCTTGAGTAATTGAGCTACCTCAGCAATACGATCCGTTCCTGTTGGGTGATCTGCACTAGTTAATAAGCACTCAATACGATGCTCATCACAGGCTGCTTGTATTTCTGTTGAGTCGGTTGCGACAACGACGCTTTGAGCAAGCGATTGTTGAGCGCGCTCTGCAACTCGAATCACCATAGGCTTGCCACCAATATCTGCCAGGGGTTTTCGTGGTAAACGTGTTGATCCAAGTCTGGCTGGAATAACTACTAAAAACTCAGGTGACTTGGTGCTCATAGGGAGGTTTAGCGGGGGCGATTAATGAATTTCGTTCACTTCATCGGCCGAGAGACTGCGCGCCTCATCGACCAACATCACAGGGATGTCGTTGCGAATAGGGTAAGCCAAGCGATCTGCTTTGCAGATGAGCTCGTGCTTTTCAGTGTCTAAATGCAATGGGCTTTTGCATAAAGGGCAAACCAGAATTTCGAGTAAACGCTTATCCATGTGTGATCTTTTTTATAAGGTGTATTGATTTGGGTTAGGTCTTTGCAAAATTGATTGCATCCACTCTGCCAAGGTATTGGGAATATCCAAAGTCATGGGCACAACCCAAATACGTTCATCAGTCATTGAGGCACATTTTACGGCATCCTTCTCGGTAATCAGGATGCATTGGGTGTTGATAGTGTTGAAGAATTCCGGGCTGTAGCTACTGTGATCTGCCAATCCAATGCATTTTCCAGCAATTCCATGCTTAAGCAAGTCATCAAAAAAGCGCTGTGGATTTCCGATTGCAGCTACTGCGGTAATTGTGTTCGGTAAATAATTTTCAGCAATGGTTTTTAGTGACTGGGTTTTGCTAGGGTTGATTAATTGGTAGGGTGTGCCGAGCTGAGTGATCAAGTTGAAAGCGCGCCGCCCTAAAAAATATTCATCCACACGGCTAGTTGAGTTGATGCCAGTAAATAGTGTGGCATCACGCTCGCGCGTAGCCGATTCACGAAGTGGCCCGGCAGGTAATAAGAAGCCATTACCTTCACCACGTTGATCGCGTACTACGAACTCAATATCTCGACCGCCTTCTCTAGCAGGCCAACGAGCAAGGCCGCGATGCTGTAAGCCATCATCGCTAATAATGACGTTAACAGAGGGATCCTGTTTTAGTAAGACGTGAATGCTCTTGCTGCGTTTTGGATGCACCCAAATCGGAAATTGATCTCGAGTGCGCTTGGCAATTAATACAGGTTCATCACCTACTTGTACTGGATTAGAATTTGCGCGTACTTGAATGGGGTAGTGTCCTGCGACAGCACCGTAACCTCTACTGATAATTCCAGGTTTCCAGCCCATTTGTGCGAGGCGCTCAGCCAAGGCAATCACGATAGGTGTTTTGCCAGTACCACCCACGCGTATATTGCCAACAATAATGATAGGGACTTGCTGCTGTTTTCTATTGCCCAGATCAAGATCATTCACCAAATCAAGGGCGCGATTCACCTGGCCATAAACCCAAGACAGAGGCCAAAGAGCAAGGCTGATTGGCCCACGTCGCTCCCAAAACTGAGGCGCTTTAGTAAAGCGAGATGGGTTTTTATTGGATGACATTAAAAATCAATAGCCTTGGGCGTATTTTGATTATTTTTTCGTTTGGCTACTAAAAACAATATTCGATAAATTGGCATCACGCGCCGCTTCCAATGCACTCATCACGGCTTGATGCGGCGCTCTCGCATCTGCATCAATGTTGACTTGAACATTACCATCTTTATTATCATTATTGTTTTGATTTAATACATTCAGTGAATTGCTTAATTGACTACGATCAATCACTTTGCCATTGATAGCAAAGCGCCCATCACGACTCACTGCAATATGAATCTGCTTAATTTCAGTTTGGCTAGTTGAGCCGTTGGCAGTTGGTAGCGTAATCGCTAATTCTTGATAGCGCGTAAAGGTGGTGGAGATCATGAGGAAGATCAGGACCACTAAGAGCACATCAATAAATGGAATGAGATTGATCTCGGGCTCTATCGTAGCTTGTGCAGCACCCAGTGAAAAACGATTACTACGATTACTACAATTGCTAGGATGGCTAGCATGGTGACTTAGCCAACTCATTTGCTATCCGCAGTGTTGCTGGAGTTTGGGTAGAGTTTTTTGAAGAGTTGGCGAGTGAATTCTTCACACTCGTGCTGGCGCTGGTTTGCCATTGCTTTTAATCCACGCCATGCTGCTAACGCAGGAATGGCAATTAGCAATCCAAAGGCAGTGTTGTAAAGCGCAACTGAAATACCGTGCGCCAGTTGTTGGGGGCTACCGGCCCCGCCATTAATTGCGCCTTGGCTACCGAAGATCTCAATCATGCCTACTACGGTGCCAAAGAGGCCGAGGAGCGGCGCAACGGTGGCAATGGTGGCTAGGGCTCCTAGATAGCGATCGAGTCTCAACCAGGTTGTTTGGGCTCTTGCCTGTAATTCTTCAAGTGCGTTATCGGCAGAGCTTCCAGCAGCTTTTTCGCTCAAAGCGCAGCAAAATAGGGGTGTTACTGGTGAAAGTTGGCTTAAAGCCCCAATTTCTGCTGCTGAAACAGTTTTTTGCTTAGAAATGGCATTAGCCACCCCAAATACCTGCTCTAAGCTGTCTTTTGGGAAAATATGGATTTGGCGTAAATACCAGGCCCTCTCAATGATGATGGCTAGCCCAATAATGGAAATAAAGAGGAGTGGCCAAATAGGCCAACCTGCAGACAGTAAGATGGAGTACATAAGCTCAGTACTTTAGCGCAATTAAAATCCATTTTCTGAAAGCCAGCCTGTGGATAACTCTGTGCAAAACTTTTTGTAAGATCACTTGTAAGTCCTTGATTCATGATAGAAAGATCCTACACAGGGCTAAATGATTGATAATCGAGCTCATTAATTTATGTTATAAATCAATGGGATAGAGGGTGACTGTTGGATTTATGAGACGAATTGGGTAAGTAATTACTTACTTAGTATGCATGGACTTTGGACTAACAAGCTTCTGTGGA
>CANGWT010000134.1 GCA_947457745.1 Burkholderiaceae bacterium
ATTTAATTGTGGAGTTGGTCATCGCCTAGTAGAAGCAGGTCTACTCCCTAAGCATTTCAATCTCAATGATTACTCATTTGGAGGCATTGAAGATCTCCAATTTATTGAACCCTTCTTGGTTCAATCATCACTACCGCTTTGCCTTGATCTTGGCGGTATTGCCAAAGGATATGCAGTAGATAAAGCCGTTGAAGCTTTACTTGCTAACGGCGTCCAAGTTGGATCAGTCAACGCGGGCGGCGATATCCGCGTATTCGGAAATCATTCCCAAGATATTCAAATTCGTAATCCGTCAAAACCGCATGAACTCATTCAGATTGGCAGCATGACAGTAGGTGCGATTGCCACTAGTAGCCTCTACTTTGCAAACCGCAATACCAGCTCAAAGAGTTTTATGGTGAATCCATTAAATCAAAAGCATATTGAGTTTTCAGATTCTTACTCGGTAGTCGCCAGTAGATGCGTCTATGCAGATGCCTTAACTAAGGTAGTGAGCATTTCTGGGAATACTCACCATCCTTGCCTGAGTTATTTTTCTGCCCAAGCAATCAGAATTCCCAACATCCAATCTCTATGAAAAATACAAATCGTCTTGGCAAGATGCCAGCATGGCAAAAATACTTTGTCCAAATCGGTATGTTAAGTTGCTCCCTCACTGGGATGACTTATTTACTTGGTCATGAATTCCATATTGGACGGGCCGTATTAGGAGCTCACTCGGTATTGGCATGGCACGGTATTGCTGCCATATTGACTTCGATAGCTCTAGGCTCAGTCTTACCCTTTCACCTGAAGGCGGGCCTGAAGTCTAAGAGGAAGCTATGGAGCGGTTTAAGTCAATTGGCTTTTTTAGCCGCCTTATTAGTATCAGGCGCTTTGTTGTACTACGGCCCTGCAGAAATTCGGGATGGGGTCATTACGACACACTGGATCATTGGCATTGCCTTCTTTGCCATCTTTTTACTACACGGCGTTTATTCCCAAAAACTACCGTCATAAATATAAATAAGTCATATTGAGTAGCTTGATCTCAATATGACTTAATTAAGATTTGGCACGCTCACTTAGAGCAAAAATTATTTCCCAATAATAAGTAGGCTGGGCAGAAACGGAAAATACCAGTTGCCATAGGAATTAGTCCGAGCCAACCCCACCAGCCTACGATACCGTTCGCTGCAAGTGCAACCAGCACAATACCTACTGAAATTCTTAAAATACGATCGATACCACCGACGTTACATTTCATCTTGAACTCCCTTTTAAAACGTTTAAATGATTGATTACTTCTTACAATAATATTTGTAGAGCAAACTCATCACTGCCACAGCAACCTCACTAGATAGGGAGTAATAAATTTGCTTTCCTTCTCTACGTGTTTTCACTAGCTTTTCTTTGCGCAGCACAGTAAGTTGCTGCGAAAGAGTTGGCTGATATAAATCCAGTGCGGCCTCTAACTCACCAACACATTTTTCTGCTTGACCGATTTCACATAAGAGCATCATGCGATCTCGGTTGGATAAGACCTTCATGAGCTTGCAGGCATCATCTGCAGCTGACTGCATCCTCTTTAACTCCGCTTTGGAGATGGGCATATTCATTGTCATTCTCCGTTCAGAGTGCATTCAAAGGGATTTTTAAATAAGAAACGCCATTGCTATCCGCCTCAGGAAAATGTCCAGCTCGTATATTGACCTGAATAGAAGGCAAGATTAATGTTGGCATCTCTAAAGTTTTATCTCGAGTAGCGCGCATCTCTACAAACTGTTCCTCACTCACTCCATCATGCACATGAATATTATTTTCCCTTTCATCAGCTACAGTACTCACTCCAATTGCGGGTCGATTGTTTGGTGGGTAGTCATGGCACATATATAACTTCGTCTGGCCGGGGTAAGCCAAAATCTTTTGAATAGATCGATAGAGCATCTTCGCATCACCGCCTGGAAAATCGCAACGGGCCGTACCGACATCTGGCATAAATAGGGTATCGCCTACAAAGATGGCTTCGCCGATTTCATAAGCCATACATGCAGGTGTATGACCTGGCACAAAAAGCGCCTTTAAGGAGAGATTTCCGAAAGCGAGTGATTCACCTTCTTTCAGTAAATAGTCAAATTGGGCGCCATCTGCTTTAAAGCGATCATCTAGATTGAAGACGCCTTTAAACACCGCCTGCACATTGGTGATGTGATCCCCAATCACCAACTTTCCACCTAAGTGACTTTGTAAATAAGGTGCTGCTGTTAAGTGATCAGCATGGGCATGGGTCTCCAAGATCCAGTCAGCCTGGAGTTGATGCGCCTTTACAAAGGCAATCACCTCATCTGCAGACTTAGTACTAGTTCTGCCAGATTTAGGGTCGTAGTTCAAGACAGAGTCAATGATGACGCAAGGAGCGCCCTCATGCTCATAGACCACATAGGTATAAGTCCATGTTTCTGGGTCAAAAAAATCTTTAATCAATGGAGTAGGATTTGTAGTCAACTGATTCTTTCGTGTGTATAAATAATATATATATTTATATACTATATTAATATAAAATAAATAGCAATGGATTACTCAACCCTCATCAGCCCATCGCTAGGCATCCTAGTCGGCGTTCTCATGGGCCTTACCGGCGCTGGAGGCGGGATTTTGTCAGTACCGCTCTTAGTCTTTTTTCTGGGACTACCCATTGCAGAGGCAGCTCCGATTGCGCTGTGTGCCGTTGCCCTAGCTTCCACTATTGGCGCCATTCTGGGCCTCAAAAACAAGATCTTGCGCTACAGAGCAGCAGGTTTTATGGCGATCTTTGGCTTAGCGCTCTCTCCACTGGGACTTTGGATTGCGCCTCAGATCCCGAATGCGCCACTACAGATCCTATTTAGTTGCATCTTGTTATATGTGGCTATGCGCTTATTGAGTCAGGCTCGCAATCAGATTAAGGGCATTCCAGAGGAAAATAGAAAGCCCCCACCCTGCCTCATCAATCCTGCTATTGGGAAACTCCAATGGACCCTACCTTGTGCTCGCGCGCTGATGCTCGCCGGCAGTATTGCAGGCTTTCTATCTGGCCTGCTTGGCGTTGGCGGTGGTTTCATCATCGTGCCTGCACTGAAGCGCTATACCGACTTACCGGTCAAATCAATCGTTGCTACCTCGCTCGGAGTACTCGCCATCATCACTGGTGGCGGAGCAATATTCTCGGCAGTTAACGGTAGCTTAAATATCTTCGTTGCTGCGCCTTTTGCGCTTGCTGCCTTAGGTGGATTATTAATTGGACTACTACTGGGTAAAAAATTAAGTGGTCCACACACCCAACTCATTTTCTCGATCTTTACTTTAATCATTGCAGTGAGTCTATTACTTAAAGGTGTACTCACTTTGAGTCCGTGAAACATCCGCTACTTAAAAGGGATTTACATTAGCCCCTAGTGATAAAAGTCGTTTTAGAAAAACTGACGACTTCGTTCCCGCAATGCAGGCCAGAAAAGATTAATCACTAAACCAGCAATGACGAGGCCCGCGGCCATGATTTTCCAGCTTGGCAAGGCCTCGCCCAAGAAAAAGGCTGACGCCCCCATTCCAAAGATGGGCACCAGTAAGGGGGCGGGAGCCACCACAGCTGCCGGGTGCTTTGAGAGCAACCAGCCCCAAGCGGCATAGCCAAACAGGGTATTAGCCCATGCCTGCCAAAGCACCCCAATCCAAGCCCCCAAGGGAGCTGCCAAGGTGACCTCCCATAAATGCGTGGCACCACCCTCAACGATGAGAGAAATGATGAGTAAAGGGGGTATCGAAAACGCGCTTGCCCAAACCACATAAGACAGCATATTGATGGCACCAGCCCTGCGACTCACTGTATTAGCAATCCCCCAAGATAAGCCAGCAAACACGACTAAGGCCAGACCCAGGAAAGTCGTCGTGGCATCGGTGTGCAACGCAATGATGACTAAACCCGTCATCGCTACTGCTACGGCCACTGCCTGATACAGCCTGAGACCCTCCTTAGCGAAGAACATCGCAAAGCCAATCGTAAAAAATACCTGTGTCTGAATAAGCAATGATGCAAGCCCAGGAGAAATGCGCCCATCAATCGCGAAGTACATCACGCCGAACTGTCCTACCCCAGTTGCCAAACCATATATACACAGATTGACCCAAGAGACCTTGGGTTTGGGCATAAAAAATACCACTGGTAATAAAGCAAAAATGTATCGGAGGGCCGCGAAGAAAAAAGGCGGAAAACTATCGAGAGAAATCTTAATGACTACAAAGTTAGTTCCCCAAACAGCAACGATGGCGAGCGCTAATAATAAGTGGCTTGTGGGAAGCCCCGGATGCAACTGTTTACTGCCTGATGTTTTTGAACTACGCACTAGTGAGCAATTCAACAGCGCGTTGCGCAATCATCATAGTAGGTGCTGCAGTATTACCGGAAGTAATTGTTGGCATTGCAGAGGCATCAACCACCCTCAGATGATGAATACCTCTCACACGTAACTTCGAGTCGAGCACTGCCATCGGGTCGTCATCACGCCCCATCTTGCAGGTGCCTACTGGATGGAAAATCGTTGTACCAATATCTCCAGCAGCCTGAATGAGCTCTTCGTCAGTTTGATATTGCTTGCCTGGCTTGTACTCATTTGGTGTGTAAGGCTCAAGTGCTGAGCTTTCCACAATCTTGCGTGTGAGGCGCAATGAGTCTGCTGCTACCTTACGATCTTCGGAGGTAGATAAATAGTTTGGCGCAATGACTGGAGGCACTTCTGGATCAATCGA
>CANGWT010000135.1 GCA_947457745.1 Burkholderiaceae bacterium
AACAAAAAAGCCTTCTTCGATTATTTTATCGAGGAACGGTTCGAGGCAGGGCTGGTTCTGGAAGGCTGGGAAGTAAAAGCCATCCGCGCCGGCCGCGTGCACGTCAAAGAAGCGTATGTTGTCATCCGTCGGGCGGAGCTGTTCCTGATCGGCTGCCATATCACCCCCCTGCTATCAGCTTCCACTCATATAGTTCCGGACAGTACTCGAACCCGCAAACTCCTCCTTAATGCAATTGAAATTAAAAAACTCATCGGTAAAGTAGAGCAAAAAGGCTACACCCTCGTTCCATTGAACCTACATTTCTCCAAAGGCAATGTGAAGTGCGAGATTGGACTGGCCCGCGGCAAGAAACAGCATGACAAACGTGCTGCAACAAAAGAGCGTGAATGGGAAGTTCAAAAGGGCCGCATTGCTCGAGGCGACCTCAACGCCTAATTTTTCTGCGGTAGTAGCAATCTTTAAATGCACCAATAAAGTGCATTGAGGCACCAAGCTGCCCCATCCCTCTAAACGAGGCCAATCTAAAGGCATTAGTTTGTAACTATGAAATTGCCTTTTGACGAAATGCTCGACGCCAGTGGAAAAGCGCGCCCTCATTACCAAGTTTTCCACAATTGGCTCAAGCAACAAAGCGATACTCTCATGGGCCTGAAGCGCGCCGAAGCTGATCTCATCTTCCGACGAGTTGGTATTACCTTTGCAGTCTATGGAGATGATCTCGGATCTGAGAGAACCATTCCCTTCGATCAAGTCCCCCGCATCTTTACTGCCAAAGAATGGGAGCAGCTAGAAGCTGGCTTACGTCAACGGGTTAAAGCACTCAATCGCTTTATCTACGACGTGTATCACGAAGAAGACGTTATCAAAGCAGGCATTATTCCCGCCGAGCAAATTTATAACAACGCGCAATACCGACCGGAGATGCGCAACGTGAATGTACCTCGGGATATTTATGCTCAGATCGCCGGAATTGATATCGTGCGGGCTGGGGAGGGTGAGTTCTACGTCTTAGAAGATAACTTGCGCGTTCCGTCTGGCGTCTCTTATATGGTCGAAGATCGCAAAATGATGATGCGACTCTTCCCCGACCTATTTCAACAATATCGTGTTGCACCTGTCGAGCACTATCCCGATTTTTTATTGGAATGTTTGAAGTCAGTTAAACCCGATGATGTCAAAAAGCCGAACGTCGTAGTGCTCACACCAGGAATGTATAACTCTGCCTATTTTGAACATAGCTACCTAGCCCAGCAGATGGGTGTTGAATTAGTTGAAGGTAAGGACTTGTTTGTGAGAAATGAGCAGGTCTTTATGCGCACTACCCAAGGACCTGAGCGTGTGGATGTCATTTACCGCCGAGTCGATGACGACTTCTTGGACCCTCTTGCATTTCGGTCTGACTCGACTTTAGGTGTTGCAGGGCTACTCTCTGCACATCGCGCAGGCAATGTGACTTTAGCCAATGCCATTGGTACCGGTATTGCTGATGACAAATCCATCTATCCCTATGTACCCGATATGATTAAGTTCTATTTGGGCGAAAAACCGATTCTCAATAACGTGCCGACCTTCCAATGTCGCAAGCCAGATGAGCTTGCTTATACCTTAGCAAATTTAGATAAGTTGGTAGTGAAGTTAACGCATGGTGCTGGCGGTTATGGCATGTTAGTGGGGCCTGCGTCGAGCAAAGCAGAGATCGAAGAATTCCGAAAACATCTGATTGCCAATCCAGATAAATACATCGCCCAACCAACCCTCGCACTATCTACCTGCCCAACCTTCGTAGAGTCTGGTGTTGCGCCCCGCCATATTGATTTACGCCCGTTTGTTTTATCGGGGAAAACAATCAAGATGGTACCCGGTGGACTTACCCGTGTGGCCCTGAAAGAAGGTTCTTTAGTTGTGAACTCCTCACAAGGTGGCGGCACTAAGGACACCTGGGTACTCGAAGAATAAAATGGATAGGTCAATATGCTAAGTCGAACAGCTGATTGCCTTTACTGGATGGCTCGCTACACAGAACGCGCAGAAAATACTGCTCGCATGTTGGACGTCAATCACCAAACCTCCCTCCTCCCACAGCCTGCAGAATTTTTAGAGCAAAGCTGGAAGAAGCTCCTCACGATCTCCAAGCTAGAAAAATTGTTCCTAGAGAAATACGATGTAGTTACTCGTGAGAATGTCTTGGATTTTATGATTTACGAAACTAGTAATCCATCTAGCATCGTATCCTGCTTATTTGCTGCTCGTGAAAATGCGCGCGTCATTCGGGGGAAGATTACTTCCGAAGTATGGGAAACCCAAAATACCACTTGGCTAGAATTACAGCGCATTCTGGAAGCTCGTAATCAAACCGACCCAAGTAGATTGCTCGAATGGGTAAAACACCGCTGTCATCTATTTAGAGGTGTTATGCATGGGACCATGCTCAAGAATGAAGCCTTCTACTTTATAAATGTCGGTACATTACTTGAGAGGGCCGATAACACCGCTCGTATTTTAGAAACTAAATATGAAGGTCAAGCAGCCCTGAAGATATTAGGTAAAGACAGGGAGGGCAAGTTAGTTGATGAGACTGATGGGAATTTCTTTGATTTCTATCACTGGGCGGCCCTACTGCGCTCAGTCTCTGCATTTGAGATCTATCGACAAATTTATTCCGATCAAGTAAGCCCCAAGCAGGTCGCTCAACTTTTAATTTTTAATAAGCAGATGCCACGCTCACTCGTGTGCTGCGTTAATGAGCTCATTCCTTTAATTGCAGAAATGAAAAATCAACAATCCAAAGAAATTGAGCGCCTACTTGGCAAACTCAAGGCAAGCTTAGATTATTCTGATATTGATGAAGTTTTTTCTCAAGGACTGGAAGAGTTCATTGAGGAGTTTTTGGAGCGCATCAATCATATTGCTGATGAATTCAGTAATGCCTATCTCATACCATTAGCTGTAGCTTAAAGATCACCATGCACCTGAAGATTCGTCATCGTACCGAATACCGCTATGAAACACCTGTACGCTACTCCATCCAAGAGCTGCGTCTGACACCCACCGATGTAGCAGGTCAAACTATTGAAAAGTGGAAAATAGGCACCCCCATTAAGGCAAGTAGCTCACTTGATGCATTTGGAAACCTCTATAGCGTTTTCGTTCAAGAAAGCGCATACACCTCTATGATGATTGAGGCAGAAGGCGAAGTCATGACACAAGATGCTTTTGAGTTTCTGGATGCGCCCAAGGCAGTTTCGCCCTATCACCTCCTACAGCAAACTAATCTGACTGAGCCAACCGCAGCCATGCTGGAGCACTTCTCAGCATCTCTGCCAAAGAGCAACTCCGTTGATGGGGTATTGGAATTGGCTGCAGCAGTCCAGAGGGCAATTTTGTATTTTCCAGGACAAACGAATTCCGCAACTACTGCCGCCCAATCTTTTGCTATGAAGTCTGGTGTTTGCCAAGACCATGCGCATATCATGCTCGGCCTGTGTCGTGCCTCTGGTATTCCAGCGCGTTACGTCAGCGGCTACTTCTTCGCTGAAGATTCGCCCAACTTAGCAAGCCACGCCTGGATAGATTTTTGTGCCGACATTGATAAAGGACTTTGGTTGAGCATTGATATCACTAATACCTGCTTTACTGATGTGCGCCATGTACGCCTGGCGATTGGTAGGGATTATTACTCGGCAGCACCCGTTAAGGGCGTGCGATCTGGCGGTGGCGGCGAGGAGTTAAGCGCGAGTATTTCGATTACCCAACTGAATTAAAGAAGCTCCTCATCAAGACAAGTAAGAGATAATTCAAGGAAATAATTAAAGGGACTGCAGGATGACGTATTGCGTTGGGCTTTGCCTAAAAGATGGCCTCGTGTTTTTATCAGATACCCGCACCAATGCGGGTGTTGATCAAATCGGCACCTTCAGAAAGATGTCATTATTTCAGAAGGATAAAGACCGTTTTTTTACGTTGATGAGTGCTGGCAATCTCGCCATTACACAGGCCGTTAAAGAGATTCTCTTGCAAGGCCAACTCCTCAATGGGAAGAATTTATGGAATGTAGAAAGCACCCACGATGCAGCAGTTGTCATTGGTGATGCGATCAAGCAGGTTTATGACAGAGACCATCAGGCGCTAGAAAAAGCAGGCATTGATTTCAATTGCAACCTCATCTTTGGTGGGCAGATTAAAGGTGAGCGTCCAAGGCTGTTTAATGTTTATTCAGCTGGTAACTTTATTGAAGCTACGCCTGAAACTTGTTACTTCCAGATTGGGGAATCTAAATACGGTAAGCCGATCTTAGATAGGGTTATCACCTTTGATACACCGCTCAACTTAGCTACCAAGTGCGCCCTGATCTCGATGGATTCGACCCTCAATAGTAATATTTCTGTTGGCCTACCACTGGATCTCATGGTTTACGAAAAGAACTCCTTGCAAGCCAGTAAGCTGGTCACCATGGATGAGTCAAATCCCTACTTCCAAATGATCCATCAGTTGTGGGGTGAAAAATTACGAGCCGCATTTAACTCGATTGCAGAACCTAGTTGGTCAGGAGCAACCCCCTCGCGCTCAATTGCATCACCCGCAAAGAAAATGGGTGCAGTACCCATTCATCGCAGCAGCAAGGTTGCTAAGAAAATAGTTAAAGCCAGTCCAAAGAAAACAGTGGCCGCAAAAGCTAAGCGCTAGTTCGGTTAGTCACTGCAAAACA
>CANGWT010000136.1 GCA_947457745.1 Burkholderiaceae bacterium
ACCAAAGCCGAGCAAGTATAGACGATTCTGCTGCTGATTTCTCCAAAAATATAATAAGCCCCAGCAATTGCCAGGGTTATCACTACTTGGGCTAAAACAATGAACCAGCTATTAAGGGAGGCAAATTTCTTAGGGTTTGCCTTGCGCAAACCATCCATCTCTTCTTTGCTATAAGTGCGATAGGTATCCTCAGAATATTCACCCCAAATATCGATCTTTGTCGGCAACTTTTGCTGTTTATTCAATTTTATGGATATTCCACTTTAACGATAAAAATATTAGGCATCGGCCGCAATACCTAGCCTTTTTAGCAGAGAATCAAGCTCATCAAACTGGCTAAATTGGATTCTGAGCTCTCCCCCCTTGCCTTTAAACTTAAATTGGGCATTTAAGCCAATCAAATCTGCGATTTCTTGGGCTAAGCGTCGCGTATCTGGGTCTCGGGCTGTGGCTCCTTCCCCAGTGGAAGTTTTAACTTTTTTATCTCCAATTTGTCCTCCAGCGCGCGCCAAGGCGGTAGACATTCTTTCGGCTTCCCTGACCGAGAGGCCTTGCGCCGCAATTCTTTGTGCCAAAGCCACTTGGCTAGCTCCTGGAAGCGGGAGAAGGGCACGGGCATGGCCCATATCAATATCGCCTCCTAAAAGCATGGCTTGCACTGGCTTAGCAAGCTGGCTTAAACGTAATAAATTGCTAATCGCACTGCGAGATTTACCGACAGCTTTTGCTGCCTGATCGTGTGTAAAGCCAAACTCTTCGATCAATCTTGCTAGGCCCTGTGATTCTTCTAGTGGATTTAAATCCTCGCGCTGCATGTTCTCAATCAAAGCCATTGCTGCTGCTGCCTCATCGTCTGCACCAGAAACCAAAACGGGCACCTCTTTTAAGCCCGCCAAAGTTGCCGCACGAAAGCGTCGTTCGCCCGCAATAATTTCATACTTGCCAGGGGCAACTAAGCGCACAAGCAATGGCTGCATTACGCCTTGCTCACGAATGCTTTCAGCCAACTCTTGGAGCGCCCCTGCCTCCATTTTTTGACGCGGCTGATATTTACCGGCTTGTAGCGCCGTTAATGGCAAGCGGTTTATGTCCACGGTAGTCTCTTTTTGAGTTTTGTCACCCAGCAATGCATCGAGGCCGCGCCCTAAACCTTTTTTCTTTATTACAACCATAATGTTCTTTATTCCTAGGTTTTACATTTTCTGAATACGCTCAATCATTTCGGCGCCGAAGTCTAAATAAGCCTTAGCTCCACGCGATGATCTATCAAACACCACCCCGGGAAGCCCATACGACGGCGCCTCTGCCAGACGGACATTACGAGGAACAATCGTCTTAAATACTTTGTCACCAAAATGCTCCAGTAGTTGATCGGAGACTTGCTGCTGAAGCGACATGCGGGCATCAAACATTACACGCAACAAGCCAATGATCACTAAATCTGGGTTCAGATTAGCGTGCACTTGTTTGATGGTGTTTACTAAATCAGACAAACCTTCTAGCGCAAAATATTCACACTGCATTGGAACGATCACGCCATTCGCCGCACATAATCCATTCAAAGTGAGCAAGGATAGTGCGGGTGGGCAATCAATCAAAATAAAATCGTAATCATTAGCAACGGTAGCGAGAGCATCTTTTAGGCGTTGCTCGCGCGCATCCAAATCTACCAACTCAATTTCTGCGCCTGCTAAATCACGATTTGCTGGCAACACATCGTAAGCGGAGCTCTCGCAACGAACTACAGATTCTTTTACAGATGAAAGACCAATTAATACCTGATAAACCGTGCTATTTAGTTCTGTCTTTTCAATCCCGGACCCCATTGTGGCATTGCCTTGCGGGTCTAAGTCGACCAATAAAACGCGTTGCTGATGTCCCGCTAATCCAGCCGCCAAATTGACTGCGGTAGTCGTTTTACCCACCCCACCTTTTTGATTAGCAATACAAAATATTTTGGCCATAATTTTTTCTTAAAAAATGCTTCTTTAAAGGGGTAATTTTCTCACGGGGGATAAGACTAAGATGCGGCGCTCCACCGCTAAATTCGGAATCTGCAAGGGCTCGTCTGCCACCAATCGCCAGTCATCCATACAAACACCCTTCAACTCTTCATCTGCACGCTTAGCCTTCATGGCAAATACCAACCCTTCAGGCTTGAGCAAAGGCAGGGATAGCTCCAAAAAATGGGTGAGCTTAGTAAAAGCTCTAGAAATCACCGCATCAAACCGTCCTGGCTCTTTTTTAGAAACTGCCTCAACACGCTCACTCAACACCTGAATATTCGTCAGGCTTAACTTGCCGCGAACGTGCTGCAAAAAGGCTGTCTTTTTGCGAATAGCCTCAATTAAGGTTAAATTCCAGCTTGGCTGCAAAATCGCAATAGGAATGGCAGGCAAGCCGCCGCCCGACCCAAGGTCGGCAATCTGTGGGTTTGCCATGTTTAAAAAATGACGCATGATTGGTAAAACTGCAATAGAATCAATAAGATGCAGGAGAACTAAGTTTTTTCCACCCTCAATTGCCGTCAAATTATGGACCTGATTCCAGCGCCCCATTTCTTGTAAAAATAGTTCTAAATCAGCTATTTCTTCTGGGTTCAAATTGAACCCTAAATCTGCAGTTCCCAAAGTGGCCAACTCACTACTCATGAGTTTCTTCTTGGATGCGGCCCAAGCCCTTTTTTAGGTGCACCAACAGCAAGGATAGCGCTGCGGGCGTTACCCCAGAGATTCTGCCGGCCTGGCCCAGAGTATCCGGCTTATGCAGATTGAGCTTTTGTTGTACCTCTTTAGATAAGCCTATAACCTGGCTGTAATCCAGGCCTTCTGGTAGCGGGAAAGTTTCGTTATGCTCTTGCCGTGCAATCTCAAGCGCCTGCCTATCTATATAACCTTGATATTTAATTGAAATTTCTACCTGTTCGGTAATTTGCTGGGCCAAACCTAAGTCATCATCCAACACCCCTGCGGACCATAAACCCCCTGACAGGCTAGTAACGGCCTCATAAGTTATGCCAGGGCGCCTCAAAAGGTCTGCCAAACTACATTCGTGAGATAGGTCCTGCCCCAAAAGTTTTGAAACGGCCTTAGCTGAATCGTGTTTTGGCCCAATCCAAATTTCTTGTAAACGGGATGTTTCACGTGAAACAGCCTCCTGCTTCCTACAAAAGCTAGTCCAACGATAATCATCAACCAAACCAAGCTCACGACCGATTTTAGTTAAACGCATATCAGCGTTATCTTCACGCAGGCTCAGACGATATTCTGCGCGGCTAGTGAACATACGGTAGGGCTCTTGGACGCCCAAAGTAATTAGATCATCAACGAGAACGCCAATATAAGATTCGCTGCGTTTAGGCAGCCAAGGCGCCTTGCCCTTTGAGGCTAAGCCAGCATTAATCCCGGCCAGCATACCTTGGGCAGCGGCCTCCTCATAGCCTGTAGTACCATTAATCTGACCAGCAAAGTAGAGGCCAGAAATTGCTCTTGTCTCTAAACTAAGATGCAAATGCCTTGGATCAAAGAAGTCATACTCAATTGCATAGCCAGGACGAATAATCACAGCAGACTCTAGGCCCCGGATACTCCGAACCAGATTCCACTGGACATCAAAAGGAAGGCTTGTGGAGATTCCATTGGGATAAAACTCATTACTTGTTAAGCCTTCTGGCTCTAAAAAGATTTGATGGCTATTTCTAGAAGCAAAACGATGAATTTTGTCCTCAATAGAGGGGCAGTAGCGGGGGCCAACACCCTCAATAAGGCCCGTATACATCGGGGAACGGTCTAAACCTCCCCGAATAATGTCGTGAGTTTGCTCATTGGTATGCGAAATCCAGCAAGGAACTTGTTTGGGATGCTGTTCTGGGCGGCCCAAATAGGAGAAAACTGGTACGGGATCTAAATCCCCAGGCTGCTCCTGCATGACAGAAAAATCAATCGTTCGGCCATCAATCCTCGGAGGGGTGCCCGTTTTAAGTCTTCCTTGGGGCAGCTTTAGCTCCTTTAGTCTCGCAGACAAGGAGACTGCGGCTGGGTCGCCAGCTCGACCACCGGCATGGTTGCTTAAGCCCACGTGAATCTTTCCGTCCAAGAAAGTCCCGGCTGTTAGCACCACCTGCTTAGCCATAAACTTCAGGCCCATTTGCGTAACCACACCCTGAACCTCATCGCCCTGAACCAGAAGGTCGTCAACGGCGGCCTGGAACAAAGTGAGGTTTTCTTGATTTTCTAGGCGGTAGCGAATGGCAGCTTTATATAAAACACGATCACCCTGAGCGCGGGTCGCACGCACCGCAGGGCCTTTGCTCGAATTGAGGATCCTAAACTGAATGCCGGCCTCATCGGTGGCGGCCGCCATAGCGCCGCCCATCGCATCGATCTCTTTAACAAGATGGCCCTTTCCGATACCCCCAATTGATGGATTGCAGCTCATGGCGCCCAAACTCTCGATACTATGAGTTATTAAGAGGGTGTCGCTTCCCATGCGCGCTGCCGCGAGGGCGGCCTCAGTCCCAGCGTGACCGCCGCCAACCACAATGACATCGAAGTTCTTTGAGTAGCGCATGATTTGCCTCTGATAGGGCGATGATCATAGCATTTTGTAAGTTTCACGTGAAACAAAAGTCATCAAAATAGGAGGGGGGCAAAAGATAGA
>CANGWT010000137.1 GCA_947457745.1 Burkholderiaceae bacterium
CCTTGCTATATAAAAATTACAAAATACGGTTAACTAAAATTCTGTGTGGGTTCGCCAAATCTGTAAGCTGACTCACCAAAACCCAAGATTTTACATTAAAGGACTAAAAAAGCCCAGCCGCTTGATAAATAGGGGAAAATTAGCCCATGAATCTGCTTTCAGCTGCCGCTAAGGTCAGTTCCCTCACCATGATCTCCAGGATTACCGGATTACTCCGGGAGACCCTAATTGCCCGTAGTTTTGGGGCTTCAGAGTGGACTGACGCCTTTAATGTAGCCTTCAGACTGCCTAATTTGCTCCGTAGACTCTTTGCCGAGGGAGCCTTTTCTCAGGCATTTGTCCCCATTTTGGGAGAAATCTCGAGCCAAGGGGATGTAAAACAGTCTCAAATCCTTGTCAATGCGGTCGCTACGCTCTTGTTTTGGGCCTTACTGTTTACCGTACTCCTCGGGGTCATTGGCGCCCCCCTGCTGATTCTGGCAATTGCTACGGGCTTTGAGGGCGGTCCAGCCTATGAGACAAGCGTAGTCATGACCCGCATCATGTTCCCTTATATTGGCCTTATTTCGATGGTTTCCCTCTCAGCGGGGATCCTCAATACCTTTGGCCGCTTTGCCATTCCAGCATTTACCCCGGTTTTACTCAATTTAGCCCTCATTGGCAGCGCCATTTTTTTTGCACCCCACTTAGATCAACCGATTTACGCTCTGAGCATCGGCGTGCTCTTGGGCGGCGTATTACAGCTAGTCATTCAAGTTCCAGCCCTCGCTCATTTAGGCTTACTTCCAAGAGTGGGGCTTCTACCGGGAGCAATTAAAGCAGCATTTCAAAATCCGGATGCCCGTCGTGTCATGAAATTAATGGGGCCTGCCGTGTTTGCAGTTTCAGTCGCCCAGATTTCTCTCATCATTAATACCAATATTGCCTCTCGTTTACAAACAGGTAGCGTATCTTGGCTCTCCTATGCCGATCGCCTCATGGAATTTCCAACAGCACTTTTGGGAGTGGCGCTGGGAACAGTCTTGCTTCCAAGCCTGAGCAAGGCAAATGCAAAAAATGATTTAGTACATGCGGGTGAGCTTTTAATTTGGGGGTTGCAGCTTACTTTTTTGCTGGCAGCGCCTTGTGCGATCGCTCTCTTTATTTTTGGAGAACCGCTAGCAGCAGTTTTGTATCACTACGGCAAATTCAACGCATTAGACGTATTGATGACACAGCGTGCTCTGGCAGCATATGGTGTTGGGCTAATTGGCCTCATTCTGGTGAAGATCCTGGCTCCCGGCTTTTATTCTCGCCAAGATATCCGCACACCGGTAAAGATTGGTTTGCTGGTCTTGGTGGCAACTCAATTAGCTAATTTGGTTTTTGTTCCCTGGTTGGGGCATGCTGGCCTTGCGCTATCGGTTGGTGCTGGCGCCTGCTTAAATGCCGCACTACTGTGGGTAGGTCTGCATCGGCGTGGCGCCCTACCTAGTGCTGCATGGTTAAAGTATTTGGGGCAGCTATTGCTGGCCTTAATTCCTTTTGCTCTCCTCTTGTATTACGCCGCTACTGCACATGATTGGATTGCACTGCAGTCTAGCCCCTGGCTTCGAGTTGGATTACTGGCTGCTTGGCTAGCTGCTGCTGCTGTAGTGTATTTCGCAGCTTTATGGCTTGTCGGCATCCGCTGGCAAAAATTCCTACGTCATGCAAAATAGCTTTTATGCCTACACAACAACTCGACTATTTCACATCCCTCGTAGCTGAAGACGAGCACTTCCCCTTAACTGAGGCAGCGGTGGCAGTTGCACAACACGCCTACCCAGATCTCGATGTTCAGGGCGTACTTGATCAGATTGATCAGTGGGGCAATAAAATTAAGCAGCGCATTACTCCAGACACACCACCGATTCAGCGCCTGCAGCTGCTCAAACATTTCTTTTATAACGAGTTAGGCTTTGGCCCAAATCAGAATGACTTCTACGCGCCCGAGAATTCTTACCTCCATCAGATTATTGAGAATCGTCGTGGCATTCCAATCTCATTGGCCATTTTAATGATGGAGCTCGGACAGCAAATCGGCTTGAATATTCGCGGAGTATCTTTTCCAAATCACTTCATGATGCGCATTTCTTTGCAACAAGGCGAAATCATTATGGATCCATTGAATGGCGAATCCCTCTCCAAAAATCAATTGCAAGAAATGCTCGACCCCTATCTCGATGCCAAAGGCTATCGTGGAGAGCTCAGCTTGCCACTCAATATTTTCTTGCGAGCCTCTAGCTTTCGAGAAATTCTCTCGCGCTTTATGAGAAACCTCAAAATGATTTATTCAGAAGATGAACGTTGGGAGCGTTTACTGGGCATTCAAGAGCGTCTAGTGATTTTGTTGCCAGACTCAGCTGAAGAGGTTCGTGATCGTGGCTTGATCTTTGCACAACTGGAGTATGTGCGACCTGCGGTAGCTGATCTGCATCATTACTTAAGCGAGATGCCTGGCGCAGAAGATGCAGCAGATATTCGTGAGCATATCGCCACGTTAGAGAGCCAAACTAAACTGCACTAAGCGGTCCTATCGAGCGGACTTATTTCTTTTTACCTTGAAATAATTTATAGATAGCAGCCAACACAATCGGAATCGCTGCAGCACCAATGCCAATCAATACGATCACATTGAGGTTTTGGCGAATGATGGGGATATTGCCGAAGAAGTAACCAGCAATCACTAAACCAAAGACCCATAAAAGTGCGCCAGTCACATTGAAAAACTGGAAGCGAGAGAAGTTCATTGCTGAAACACCAGCAACAAATGGTGCAAAGGTACGAATGATCGGTAAAAAGCGAGCTACGATAATTGTTTTGCCACCATGCTTCTCATAAAAAGAATGGGTTTTGCGTAATGCTGCTTGATCGATCCAGCGTGATTCGCTACTAAAAATTCGTTCGCCAATCCAACGACCAATAAAGTAGTTCACCGTATTACCAGCAATTGCGGCAATCAACAATCCAATGCAGAGTGTCCACAGATTAAAGTGCTCAGTAGCGCAATAGGCGCCAGCAATGAACAATAATGAATCCCCAGGCAAGAAAGGGGCTACCACTAAACCAGTCTCAGCAAATACGATGGCAAAGAGCAAGCCATAAGCCCAATAGCCGTATTGCTGAATCACCATGTCTAAATGACGATCAATGTGCAATAGTAAGTCGCCTAACTGCAATAAGGTATCGATCAAGTCGCGCTCCATTTATTAGTTGTGGGTATATTAACAGGCTAGTAATACAGAGTGTGGCATTTCATTCTTATAATGAAGTATGCAAACTGAACCTCACATTCAGCCTACGCATTTACCTCATCAGCCACCCATACTCTGTATTGTTGGCCCCACAGGCGCAGGCAAGACTCATCTCGCGATGGCATTGGCAGAACATGCTAAATCTATAGGCCAAACCGTTGAATTAATTAGTATGGACTCTGCGTTGGTCTATCGCGGATTAGATATTGGCAGCGCTAAACCCACTCAGGCTGAGCAAGCTGCCGTTCAGCATCACCTGATCGATATCTTAGAACCGACCGAATCATATTCAGCTGCGCGCTTTGCAAATGACGCAAAGCAACTCTGCGCAGTAATTCGCGATCGCGGAAATATTCCCGTTGTAGTGGGTGGCACGATGTTGTACTGGCGGGCCTGGGCATATGGTCTCTCATCCCTACCGCCAGCAGATCCAGAAATCCGTGCCCGTCTCGATGAGCAAGGTAAGGCAATTGGCTGGCCTGGGATGCATGCACAATTAGCTAAAGTTGATCCTATGACTGCTGCACGTTTACAGCCCAACGATTCTCAACGAGTACAACGTGCTTTAGAAGTTTATGAAATTACGGGTAAGCCGATGTCAGAACTGTTGGCAGATTCACCAAGCGATGATGGTAGAGAAGGGTCGGCCATTCCAGAATGGATTGATCTCATTTCATTAGAGCCAAGCGATCGCTCCCGCTTACATCAGAATCTAGAAAAGAGATTTGATGAAATGCTGATCGGGGGATTATTAGAAGAAGTTGAACTATTGAGAAAAAATCCAGATCTGCATGGTGATCTGCCTGCCATTCGCTCGGTGGGCTATCGACAAGTCTGGGAATATTTATCGGGTGAAGTAGATCAAGCTGAAATGCGCTACAAGGCACTAGCAGCTACTCGGCAGCTTGGTAAACGGCAATTAACTTGGTTACGCGCGATCGCTGGAAGAAAAACATTTGATCCGTTCAACCCAAGTGAGTTAAACGCGGCCCTAGAGTACTGTAAGCAAAGCCTAGGTAAGTAGGCTTTTACTGAGTATCAAATAACGATAGTTTGTGGCGCGCCAGCAGGACGCTCTACAACCTCGCCAACTGTCCAAGCATGTAAACCTTCAGCCTTGAGGGATTGGATTGCAGCGTCAGCTTGAGCGGTAGAGACAATTACCACCATGCCAATACCGCAATTAAATACGCGCACCATTTCTGTATCGGCTACGCCACCCTTCATCTGCAACCAGCGAAACAGCTCTGGCATTTGCCAACTATCGCGATGCAATACTGCTTGAGTATTTTCTGGGAGCACTCGTGGCACATTATCTACTAGGCCACCGCCAGTAATATGAGCCATGCCCTTTA
>CANGWT010000138.1 GCA_947457745.1 Burkholderiaceae bacterium
CTTCTTGTCCAGAAATACTCAGACCGCCATCATTGCGCACCAGCTTGGCTTGAGCCTGTCTCAGACCTCGGTAGCCAATCAACAGTCTGGCTGACTCATCGCCAATAAGCTTGGTGAGCGATTCTTTACCATGAGTGCGCGCAATATGATGTGCAGCAGTGAGCGTTGCTTCATCAAGGTGAAGCAGCTTCAGTATGCTGAGAACGCCGGTAGCATGATTTTCAGAAGGCTCACCATACCAACCATCAACAATTTTGATGTTCTCAGATGCATGACCAGCATTTGATATGGGCAACTGAAATCCTTAACTAAAGAATTCTTTTGCTAAAGCCACTTGTTCCGACTTCACAAAGGCAGGTGCATGCCCAACCCCTGGAATTTCAATACTCCGAATGTAAGGATTGACCTTGCACATCTCGGCTACAGTTTTAGCGGAAAGCAAGTCTGACTCACCACCACGCACAATTAACATCGGGATATGGATTTGCTTAAAGGCATGCCACATCGCCATTTCTCCCGCCTTTGCCATAATCGGATTGACCGATGCAAACGGTACAGAAATATCAGGGTCGTAATGCATTACCCAAAGCCCATCTTTTTGTACCAGCATGGGGCCGTTATAAATCTCCCACTGTTCTGGAGTGTGACTGCCAAAAGACGCACAGATCTCATTGAGGCGCTGCAGAGCATCTGCACGGTTAGAAAAGCTAAAAGGCTGGCCAACATAAGAGCCCAGACGCTGGATGGCCTCAGGCTCAATGCGTGGACCCACATCATTAATAAGCATGCGACGAATCGGACTCTTGGGTAATGCGGCATAGACCATACCAATCAAACCACCCATAGAGGTTCCAAACCAGTCTAATTGCGCAATGCCGAGATGCTTAACTAAGCTTGCCATATCTGCAACGTATTGGGGAACAGCGTAGAGCATGGGATTCTTGAGTCGATCAGACTCACCCCGACCCACCACATCGGGACAAACAACGTAATAATCCTGACTCATTGCCTCTGCGAGAGTTTTGAAATCACTTCCTCTGCGCGTCAGACCGTGAACACAAACTAGGACCTTGGGATTATTGGGATTACCCCAGGCGTGATAAGCCATCCGATGCGGGCCATCGGGGCTGCTACAAGTCACATAAAAAGTATCGCCATAATGAATAATATTTGGCTGTTGAATCTCAGCATTCAGGCGCTCGTCGTGCGCATGATCATCTGCCATACCAGGAACTTCTGGCTGCAAAGTCACATGATCAATTCCATGTTTATTCAGTAGCATCTCATTGATACGCGCCATGATTTCAGGCCATTCGCCAATACGCTCAATTTCAATATGACCGATCAGGGCTGGGAAGCTGGGAGTCATCTCCCAAACATGCAGATCATGAACTGCCAAAACACCTGGCACCTTTTTTAAATCCTGGCCGACTTGTAAATAGTCTATGTGTAGAGGCACCCCTTCCATTAGGAAGTGATAGGACTCTTTCAAAATAGAAATGGTGGACTTCAAAATTAAGAGGGAAACCAAAATAGATAAGATGGCATCAATCGGCATCCATCCAGTAAGCTGAATCACAATACCCGCAATCAGAGCAGCAATAGAGCCTAATAAGTCACCCATGACATGAACTAAGGCAGCGCGGGTATTGACACTCTTTTTATCGCGCGACAGCACCCATGCCACCACAATATTCATTAACAGACCAATGGCTGCAACTATCGTGACAGTTAAGCCATCCACCTTGTGCGGATCATAGAATCGACTAATTGCCTCAACCATGATCCATGCAACTAAGGCCAGCATCGCAATGCTATTCACAAAAGCTGCTAGGGCCTCGGCTCTTCCAAATCCAAACGAATGTTTTGGCGATGGTGGACGACGGGAAATGATTTGCGCCAATAATGCCAAACCTAGCGCAGCAGCATCGGTCACCATGTGACCGGCATCCGATATCAGCGCTAAAGAATTCGCAAAGTAAGCAGCGGCACCCTCAACCCCTGAAAAACCAAGTGTAAGCACCAAGGCAATCAGCAAGAGATTCTGGTTGGAGACTTCCTTGCTATGGGTATGCTTAGCATCGCCCTGCTTGTGTGCGTGAAGTGAATGATCTACAACGCTCATAAGGGGATCTTTAAAAAAGAAAATGGGGTCATTGACCCCATTATTTCACTATCCACCAAAAAAGGTTAGAAACCTGCTAAGTCTATAGGGGCACCTGTTTTGGATAAGACCTCTTCCTTAGTTACACCAGGAGCTAACTCGACTAACTTCAAACCCTTTGGCGTGATGTCGAGCACGCAAAGGTCAGTAATGATGCGGCTAATAACACCCACACCAGTTAATGGCAGAGTGCACTTAGGCAGAATCTTGATTTCTTCTGTGCCGTCTTTTTTCTTAGCAACGTGCTCCATCAAGACAACCACATGCTTTACGCCAGCAACCAAGTCCATGGCACCGCCCATACCCTTGACCATCTTGCCGGGGATCATCCAGTTCGCTAAGTCACCATGCTCACTAACCTGCATCGCACCCAAAATCGCGATATTAATTTTTCCACCACGAATCATTCCAAATGAATCTGCAGAAGAAAAAATGGATGAACCAGGCAAAGTGGTAATCGTTTGCTTGCCCGCGTTAATTAAATCTGCATCAATCGTTTTTTCGGTTGGAAATGGGCCAATACCTAGTAAACCATTCTCTGACTGGAGCCACACTTCCATGCCATCCGGCACATGATTGGCTACCAAGGTTGGCATACCAATACCTAAATTGACATAGTAGCCATCCTTTAGTTCCTTAGCAGCGCGTGCTGCCATTTCATCTCTATTCCAAGGCATATCGATCTTCCTAAATATTCTGTACTGTTTTTGTATGGAGTCTATGGGTATTAAGCGGCAGACAAAGTGCGCTGCTCAATACGTTTTTCAGGCGTAGTGTTCAGCACCAAGCGATGCACATAAATGCCTGGCGTATGAATCTGATCCGGATCTAATTCACCGTTCTCTACAATTTCTTCGACTTCAGCAACTGTGATCTTGCCAGCCATTGCAACTACTGGATTGAAGTTACGGGCGGTATAGCGATAAATCAAATTACCGGATTTATCTGCCTTCCACGCTTTCACAAGTGAGATATCAGAAACGATTGCACGCTCCATGATGTAACGCTCACCATCAAACTCTTTTTCCTCTTTGCCCTCAGCAACTAAAGTGCCTTCACCTGTTTTAGTATAGAAAGCAGGAATGCCGCAACCGCCAGCACGTAACCTCTCCGCCAGGGTTCCTTGCGGAGTGAATTCCAGCTCAAGCTCGCCAGCCAAAAACTGACGCTCAAATTCTTTGTTCTCACCCACGTAGGATGCAACCATCCTTTTGACTTGTCTTGAGTTCAGAAGTAGACCTAAACCAAAGCCATCCACTCCAGCATTATTGGAAATTGCAGTCAGATTTTGGGCGCCAAGATCCTTTACTGCTTGAATCAGAGCCTCAGGGATTCCGCACAGACCAAAGCCGCCAACAGCGAGTTTCTGGCCATCCTTCAAGATATCCCGCAGGGCATCGGCTGCCGATGGGTAAGTTTTGTTCATAAATTGATCCTAATATTGCAAAAAAGGTAAAAAAAGTAATCATAACGCTTTAGGCTTCTAAGCCTGTTGTCAATGGGTAGCAAATGGCTTTCCTAGCTTAGAACTAAACTATGGGAGTGGCTTGAGGCCAGATAAATCGTAGAAATGCTCAAAAAGCCTCAAATACCCCAATGCCTTACGCACCCCAATTTTAAGTAATGTCGGAGAAATGAAATGACTGCCCAGGAATTACTCGAACAGTTTGGACCCAGAGAATCCATGGACTATGACCTCGTCATCGTGGGGGGTGGTCCTGCAGGACTGTCCGCAGCCATCAAAGCAAAACAGCTGGCCAATGCATCTGGCAAAGAAATTAGCGTCTGCGTGCTTGAAAAAGGCTCTGAAATCGGCGCACACATTCTGTCTGGTGCTGTCATGGACCCTAAGGCCATAACTGAACTCTTCCCTAACTGGAAAGAGCTAGGTGCACCACTAGATACAAAAGTCAGCCAAGACCAGTTTTTATTTCTGACCAAAGAGAACTCATTTCAAGTTCCTAATTGGATGTTGCCCCATTGCTTTAAGAATGAAGGTAACTATATTGTTAGTTTGGCCAATGTGACACGCTGGCTGGGTCAACAAGCCGAGAGTCTGGGTGTAGAAATCTTTCCAGGCTTTCCTGCTGCAGAAATTCTCTATAACGAGCAAGGCGCAGTTTGTGGCGTGATCACTGGCTCGATGGGTTTGGATAAAGAAGGTCAGCCCACTGATCAATTTCAGCTTGGCATGGAATTGCGTGCCAAGTACACCCTGTTCGCCGAAGGTTCACGAGGACATTTAGGTAAACAACTCATTGCCAAGTTTGCCTTAGATAAAGATGCTGATCCACAAAGCTACGGTATTGGCATTAAAGAATTATGGGAAGTAGAGCCCTCTAAGAGTAAACCTGGTCTAGTAGTTCATACCGCTGGCTGGCCATTAGAGAGCGATACCTATGGCGGCTCATTCTTGTATCACTTAGGTGATAACAAAGTTGC
>CANGWT010000139.1 GCA_947457745.1 Burkholderiaceae bacterium
GTTGCGACACACTCTTGAAGATCTTTAATATTTTGACTCATGCTAGGACTTTTTTAGGATCTGATACTAAAGACATTAATGCTTTTGCAGAAGATAAAACACCGGGGATACCCGCACCCGGATGAGTTCCCGCCCCAACCATATAAAGACCTTTAACATCTTCGCTACGGTTATGCGGTCTGAACCAGGCGCTTTGAAGCAAGAGCGGCTCAAACCCAAAGGCAGCACCCTTTACTGACAGGAGGCGATCCTGAAAATCTTGAGGTGTCATAAGGAAAGATGTTTTAAGATGCTTTTCAAATCCAGGCAAAACGCTTTCATCCAAATACTTAGCGATCGCTTGACGATAGGGCTCAGCCTCTGTAGCCCAGTTTGTGCCGCTTTCTAAATTCGGAACCGGTGCTAATACATAAAATGCATCGCCTCCAGCAGGGGCCAAGGACGGGTCCGTGGCAGTTGGTCTATGAAGATACAGACTAAAGTCATCTGCTAGCACATGCTTCTTAAAGATATCCGTCAATAGCTCTTTATAACGCTTGCCCAACAAGATCATGTGGTGAGGAACGTCACAATATTGCTTATCCGTACCAAAGTACCAAACAAAAAGACTCATAGAGTATTTACTCTTATTTACCTTGGCATCAGTCCATACTTTTCGATGTTCTGGGGCAATGAGTTTTTGATAAGTCCAAGCAGCATCTGCATTGGAGACCACAATATCCGAGGGAATGAATTCACCATTGGCTAGAGTGACACCCTGGGCCTTGCCATCCTCCACTTCAATACGTTTGACCTCAGAGTTCAGGCGAATTTCTACCCCTCTTACAGCCAGCAGACCTGCTAAGCCTTTAATTAATGATCCTGTTCCACCCATCGCAGAATGAACCCCATGACGCCGCTCTAAAGAGTTAATCAGTGCATAGACTGCGGTAACAGAAAAAGGATTGCCGCCAATTAAAAGCGGATGAAAACTCATCACTTGACGTATCTTGTCGTTCTTTAAATGACGGGCAACTAATTTGTAGATGCTCTCCCAAGCCCTCATCTTGATCATTGATGGAATTGCGCGAATTAAATCGCCAATCGAGTCAAAAGCCGTTGAACTGAGCTCTTGAAATCCAAGCTTGTAGCACTTTTCTGCTTCTGCTAAAAATCGCTCATAACCCGGCAAGTCTTCTGGCGCAAACTTAGCAACTTCGGCGCGCATTCTGGCTGGATCACCTGTGTAATCAAAGTGAGTGCCATCATCAAAACGAATCCGATAGAAAGGATCCATTAGACGCAGATCAACATCATCTGACATCTTCTTGCCACATAACTCCCAAAGCTCATTCAATAGGAATGGTGCAGTAATAATAGTTGGACCCGCATCGAAGGTATAACCATCTCGACGATGGACGTAAGCCCTGCCCCCTGGGGCATCTAATTTTTCTAAAACAATAACCTTATAGCCTTTGCAAGATAAACGAATGGCGGCTGCTAATCCACCAAATCCACTGCCAATCACAATCGCAGTAGATATTTCATCTTCCTTTAAGTCAGCTTTTTTTAACATTTCTGCAAACCAACTTTTCTACAAAAAAATAGCGTCATATTTATCCTATGACGCTATTGGTTAGAACAAACTATAGATTACTTCATCGCCACTGATTTCGCCGGAGGAGCAGTATCTTTTGATTTCTGGATAGCCTTAGCGGGACCAGTTAAAAAAGGATAGTCCGACAACATCGATACACCATAAAGAGGCTTATAAGCACCTTGGTGGCAAGTGCCACAATTGGCTTTAGCAACATCACCCGTTGGGCCTAAACGATGCGGAGGAAATAATTTCTGAATAGGCTCCATATAGTTATTATTGATATCTTGTGCCATCCGAATCGCATACCAAGCCTTCGCTCTTTGAGGTGGACTTTCTTCCCAAGATGAGAAGTTGCGAGTGTTGTGACAATAAGTACAATTCACTCCCAATGATTTTGAGAAATGCATCATCAGACCATAAGTCGATTCAGTTTCATTGATGCTATGTTTATTGCCAGTTGGCAATGCTGTATCTCCCTGCACACGAATATTGCTTGATTTTGTGAGGTATTGAGCAAAATAATCATTAGGTAGAGATGAATAAGCTGATGCACTCACTGGTGTATTTTGCCCGTCCTTATTACCCAGAAGACCATTGCCTGTTTGCTGCTTAGGCTCTTTGAACCAAACTTGCTCAGGAATATTGTTGCCACGGTGACATGTGTAACAAGTCACGCCAGTCTGAGCGACGTGGTCTTGCCATTGAGTATTCACTCGCTGTGTCATCAAAATCATATTGCGCGCAACTTGCTTGGTATACAAGGAGTCATCTGCAAAGTTTGCTGCGTTATGACAGTAAGTACAGCCCTGCTCAGGTGCTACCCAACTTGTCATTGAAACCATGAATGCGCTAAATTGAGCAACGCTCAAATTATTGAGCACCTTCACATTTTGATATACAGCCCCTGCTTTTGGTCCATCTGCTGGAGCTGGTCCATATGACACAGGGACCGTATTCTTCTCAGCTTGCTCAGCCAATGTACGCGGGTTGTAAATTAAATCCATACCCGTTCCACGGTAACCATGCTGAACAGCTTCTATTGGCGGCCTCTCACAACCCGATAGCAATAAAACACTTGCCAATAGAGCCGGCAATATCAGAAATTTTCTTAATTGCTTCATGGTTTGACTCCTGTGATAACAGGTGCAGCAGGTGCAGAAGGCGGCGTAAATCCAGATGTAGCTGGATCAGGTATTGGGACGCCAAAAACATCGGGATAAGAAGGGGCAACATGGTGCTTGACTGCCCATAAATACCAGTTATCCACCACGGTACCAGTCAGCAGAATCCCAATACCACCAACTAGTGGTGTTAAGACCGCAAACCACCAAGCCCAACGGTGAATCGATTCCATGGTTGCATTAAAGCCCATGGTCCATCTCCAGAATAAAGCAGCTCTTTCTGAGGCTGTGCCGCGATCTACAATTTGCTCAATTTCACGTTCACCACCAAAGCGGCTCACTGCCAGAATGGTTGCGCCATGCATTGCAAATAAGAGTGCTGATCCATATAGGAAAACAATTGACAGCATGTGGAAAGGGTTATAGAACAAATTGCCGTAACGTAATGAGAAAGCAGCGGTCCAGTCTAGGTGCGAGAAGACCCCAAATGGAACAGCTTCACTCCAACTACCCATCATGATGGGGCGAATAAATCCTAATACAAGATATAACCAAATTGCTGCCAAGAAGCCCCAGGCAATATGAGTACCCATACCCAAGGCAATGGCGCGACGATACATTCTCGCCCACCATAATAGAATTGAGACAGTCAAGAAGAAACCAGCCATCATCCACCAACCACCCTCATTGAGCGGCATGAATAAAGAAAGTCCATGCTTAGGCAATGGTGGATCTAGTGATAGCCAAAATAATTGGCGCACGAATTCGATTGGATTCCAATTCACTGAAGCCAACATATTCCAACCCATGATCTGGATTGCAATAATTCCAAAAAATAAAGAAGCGATGCCTAAGCCGCCCAGGTAAATTGGTCCGAGCTGCGCATTACCTAAACGCCCAAACAAATGTATTAAAACCGGCTCGCCAAAACGCTCTCGTTCATCACGAGGATCTATATGAACCCCATGATGTGGCGGAGCAACTACTTGAACTTGAGTAAATAGGTTTTGATATTCCATAATTTGTATGTTCCTCTTAACGCCAAATTGGTAAGTTCAACCACCAACCCCACCACTCCGGCCAACCGCGAGACCAGAATGGGCCGCTGATCACAATACAAACAGCGCTCCAAAAAACTGCTGCTAAGGCTAAAAATAATCCAAGACGATGAATTCCTAAGGTGCCAATCGAATAGCCAATGGCATCTCTAAAGAAAGTATCTTCATGCTCAGGGGTTTTAACAAACTCGCCCTTTTGTGGATTTGTAGAGGACAGAACTAAGCCACCATGTAATACCAAAGCAAACGTAGTTGCAAAGAATAAGGACACAGCAATCATGTGTGCCGGGTTGTAATGGAAATGTAGGTACTGATAACCCGTGTTGGAAACCCAGTCTAAGTGGCTCAGAATGCCGTATGGGAATCCATGACCCCATGCGCCCATCAATACAGGCCGAATTACTACCAGAGTGAAATATGCGAACACCGCCATTAAATAGGCGAATGGAACATGAAGTCCCATACCTAGTTTTCGACAAATTTCAATTTCTCGTAAGGCCCATGAAAAGAATGCCCCTAAAGCACAAACTGTAATTAGCTGCCAAAGCCCACCTTTCAATAAGGGGGCAAAACCTAATCCATAACTAATATCCGGTGGCGCAATATTGATCTGCCAAGGGTTCCATGTTGGACCCTGTGAAGCACCCCACAAAATTAGTGCGGTGCCTAAGAAAGCAAAGAAAACGGTAGTGACACCAAAAAATCCCACATAAAACGGCCCCACCCAAAAATCGAATAAGTCCCCACCGACTAACGTACCGCCTCGAACGCGATACTTTCTTTCAAAACTAAGCATGGCCATTTTTTATGCTCTCCAATGAATGGATAAATAGGGTTGAGCTAAAA
>CANGWT010000140.1 GCA_947457745.1 Burkholderiaceae bacterium
AGCGCAACCCGGCTAAAGGCCTTTTTGCTGGAATTTGGGGATGGGCTTAACATATAACGATTAAACCATACGCATAAAATCCCTTCCACCATGGATGATCGTTCCCGCGCCTTACTGAAAACCCTCATCGAGCGCTATATCGAAGAGGGGCAGCCTATTGGCTCACGCACTCTATCTCGATTCTCGGGATTGGATCTTTCTGCGGCCACGATTCGCAATGTGATGGCGGATTTAGAGGAAATGGGCCTGGTAACCAGCCCCCATACCTCAGCAGGCCGTATCCCAACCCCAAGGGGCTATCGCCTCTTTGTGGATACGATGGTGACCGTTCGCCCCTTAGAGGAAATTGCTACCCGTGAGATGGAAAAAGGCCTTTTGCCAGATTCGCCTCAAAGGGTGCTGAACTCCGCTGCGCAAATTTTGTCTAATTTGACCCATTTTGCCGGGGTGGTGATGACACCCAAGCGGGCCCAGGTCTTTAAGCATATTGAATTCTTGAGACTTGGTGAGGGCAAAATTTTGCTCATCATGGTTACTCCTGAAGGGGATGTTCAGAACCGCATCCTCCCCACCTCACAGGACTACACCCCAAGTCAGCTAGTTGAAGCTGGAAATTACATCAATGCTCAGTTTGCCGGTAAGAGTTTTGCTGAGGTACGTGCGCACCTTGCCTCTGATTTAGATAATTTGCGAAGCGATATCTCGGGACTGATGGCTCTGGCATTGCAGAGTGGCGTCAGTGATTACGGCATGGGTCAAGGAGATATGCTGCTATCCGGTGAGCGGCGCTTACTGAATGTTGGTGATCTCAGTACTAATTTAGATAAGCTACGGAAGATGTTCGATATGCTTGAGCAAAAGTCGGTCCTTATGCAGTTGCTAGACGTATCTAGTCATGCCGATGGCATTCAGATTTTTATTGGCGGTGAAAGTGATTTGCTGCCTTATGAAGATTTGGCGGTCATCAGTGCGCCGTACAGTGTGGATGGTCAGATCGTTGGAACCCTGGGCGTGATTGGGCCTACTCGGATGGCATACGATCGGGTGATTCCGATTGTTGACATCACATCTAAGTTGTTATCGGGCGCATTAAGTGCGCCAATAAGTTCTTAGTAACCATGATATTTTTTTAGTTCTCTTTAATAAAGACGGATCTTCCTTGAATCAAAATCCTCACTTACGCCCCTCTAAGACAGCAGTGTTATTGCTGAACTTGGGCACTCCTTCTGCTCCAACGGCTAAGGCAGTTAGAGCTTATCTCAAAGAATTTCTATCTGATCCACGCGTAGTAGAAATCCCTCGCATTATTTGGTGGTGTATTTTGAACGGCATTATTTTGCCGATTCGTAGTGGTGCGTCTGCAAAAAAATACGCCTCAATTTGGTTACCAAAATTAGGGTCACCTTTGATGCATTACTCACGGCTACAAGCAAAAGAGCTGGCGGAGAAATTCGCAAACCACGGTGAAGTGGTGCTAGTAGATTTAGCTATGCGTTATGGTGAACCCTCAACTCAGCAAGCTCTGGAAGCCTTGCAGGCACAGGGCATGGAGCGTTTATTGTTGTTGCCACTATATCCACAGTATTCTGCGACAACCACTGCTTCTAGTTTTGATGAAGTCTTTCGCATACTGGGGACTTGGCGCAATCAACCCGAGTTGCGTTTGATAAAGTACTATCACGACAACCCTGCCTATATTTCAGCTTTACGGCACCAAGTACTCGGCGCATGGGATAAAGATGGTCGCCCAGATTTTGCTGCTGGTGATCGCTTTGTAATGTCTTTCCACGGCCTCCCCAAGCGCAATTTAATGAAGGGCGATCCTTACCATTGCGAGTGCTTGAAAACTGGCCGCTTACTTGGTGAGTCATTAGGTCTTGAGCCTGGACAATACTTGGTTACTTTTCAATCTCGCTTTGGTAAGGCGGAATGGCTCAAACCTTACACGGCTCCGATGATTGAGGAGTTAGGTAAAGCAGGCTGCAAACGAGTCGATATTTTTTGCCCGGGATTTCCGGCAGATTGCTTGGAAACCCTAGAAGAGATTGGGATGGAAGCACGTGAGATCTTTTTGGAGCATGGCGGCAAAGACTACCGCTACATCCCTTGCTTAAATAGCAATCCAAAGTGGATCGATGCAATGTACGACATTGCCCAGCAGCATCTATCTGGTTGGAGTTTAGGCGTTGAGTCAGATGCGGTATTGCAGGAGCGCGACCGCTTGGCTGAGTTAGCTAAAGCGAAGATTGCTTAAAGCTTGGCACACTTGAAATTGCCTGAATCAGCCCCATATTGTTGAGAAGTAGCTATCCTGATAGAAAAGTGAATTTGTACCTATGACCCAAGAAAATCAAAATCCATCTCCTGAGCAAGAAAATACTACTGCCGATCCTCAGGCCGAAGCTGGTGCACAAGCGGCTCCTATAGATGCCGCAGCAAAAACTCCAGAGCAAGAAATTGCCGAGTTAAATCAGAAACTAACCGAGATGCAGGATAACTATCTCCGCGCTAAAGCCGAGGGTGAGAATATTCGTCGTCGTGCCGCTGAAGATATTTCCAAAGCGCATAAATTTGCGATTGAGAGTTTTGCTGAGCATCTCGTGCCAGTAACAGACAGTCTGTATGCTGCTCTGAACGCAGAGACTGTAGATGCCAAAGCTTTCAAAGAGGGTTTAGAGATCACCCTAAAACAACTGCTATCCGCCTTTGAAAAAGGCCGATTGACTGAGATTAATCCTGCTGTGGGTGATAAGTTTGATCCTCACCACCATCAGGCCATTGCTTCAGTTCCGTCAGACCAAGAGGCTAATACCGTGGTTTCAGTGCTTCAGAGGGGTTATTCCATTGCTGATCGCATTCTGCGCCCAGCCTTGGTAACCGTCAGTGCTCCCAAATAGGCTATCAAAAGCCCCTAAATGGGGATTTCTGGTTCAAAAAAGATAAAAAGGGCAGAAATCTGCCTTTTTTATCTTTTTTAACTCTTGAATTTCTCTTCTTCGACCCCATTTATTCCTTATCGAATTATTCGCAGTTTGAAGAAATTACAAATAACTTAATTTTTTGGAGCCATTATGGGAAAGATTATCGGAATTGACTTAGGAACCACGAACTCGTGCGTCTCTGTCGTTGAAAACAATGCACCTAAAGTTGTCGAGAACGCAGAAGGCGGTCGCACAACTCCTTCTATCATCGCCTATGTTGAAGATGGCGAAGTATTGGTTGGTGCGCCTGCAAAACGCCAATCAGTAACCAATCCTAAAAACACCATCTACGCAGTAAAGCGTTTGATGGGCCGTAAATTTACTGATGCGGAAGTACAAAAAGACATTGGCTTGATGCCTTACAAAATTGTTCAAGCGGATAACGGTGATGCTTGGGTTGAAGCACGCGACAAAAAAATGGCGCCCCAACAAGTGTCAGCAGAAATTCTGCGCAAAATGAAAAAGACTGCCGAAGATTACCTCGGCGAAGAAGTAACTGAGGCAGTGATTACTGTTCCCGCTTACTTTAACGATAGCCAACGTCAAGCTACTAAAGATGCGGGTCGTATCGCTGGTTTAGATGTAAAGCGCATCATCAATGAGCCAACTGCCGCTGCATTAGCCTTTGGTTTGGACAAGCAGGACAAGGTTGATCGCAAGATTGCCGTATATGACTTGGGTGGCGGTACTTTCGACGTATCCATTATTGAAATTGCTAACGTGGATGGCGAGAAGCAGTTCGAAGTACTCTCTACCAACGGTGATACCTTCTTGGGCGGTGAAGATTTCGACCAGCGCATCATTGACTGGATCATTGCTGAATTCAAGAAAGAGCAAGGCGTAGATTTGAGTAAGGACGTATTGGCACTGCAGCGTTTGAAAGACGCTGCCGAAAAAGCCAAGATTGAATTGTCCTCTGCACAACAAACCGAGATCAATTTGCCATACGTGACTGCTGATGCAGGCGGTCCTAAGCATTTGAACTTGAAGTTGACCCGCGCTAAGTTGGAATCTTTGGTAGAGGAGTTGATCAACCGTACGGCCGGTCCTTGCTTGACTGCAATTAAAGACGCTGGCGTAAATCCTGCTGATATCGATGATGTGATTTTGGTTGGCGGTCAAACCCGTATGCCTGCTGTTCAGGACAAGGTAAAAGAAATTTTCGGCAAAGAGCCACGCAAAGATGTGAACCCTGACGAAGCTGTTGCTGTTGGTGCTGCGATTCAGGGATCTGTCTTGTCTGGTGATCGTAAAGACGTATTGCTCCTGGACGTAACTCCATTGTCTTTGGGTATCGAAACCTTGGGCGGCGTGATGACCAAGATGATTCCAAAGAACACGACTATTCCGACGAAGCATTCACAGGTTTACTCTACAGCGGAAGATAACCAGCCTGCGGTAACCATCAAGTGCTTCCAAGGTGAGCGTGAGATGGCCGTTGCCAACAAATTGCTCGGTGAGTTCAATTTGGAAGGTATTGCTCCAGCACAACGCGGTATGCCGCAAATTGAAGTGACTTTTGATATTGATGCCAATGGTATTTTGCATGTAACCGCAAAAGATAAAACGACTGGCAAAGAGAACAAGATCACCAT
>CANGWT010000141.1 GCA_947457745.1 Burkholderiaceae bacterium
AGATAAAACACTCTTTAATAAAGCATTATTCTGAATCGGTACTCCAGCACGTCCAAAAGCAAAACCTTTTCTACGGGTATAGGTTTCAGCTAATTCATCTTCTTCTTCCCACACGCTGTTTTCAACCATATTGCTCACATTAGATCCATAGGCGCCATCAGCATTGCCATAAACTCGCAGTGAGGCAGTCTCTAAGTCACAACTATGTTCTTTTTGATAAGCTAAGGCATGCTTACGAATAAAGTTTTGCTCTAGTGGCTCATCCTCTGCAGAGGCAGCCATAAATGCTGCTTCAGCCAACAATTTAATTTGTAGTGGCAGTAAGTCACGGAATATGCCAGATAAAGTAATGACCACATCTACTCTGGGACGACCAAGCTCACTCAAAGGAATTAATTGTGCGCCAGCTAATCGACCATAACTATCGAAACGCGGCAATGCACCCATCAATGCAAGTGCTTGGCCAATTTGCCCACCTTCAGATTTTAAGTTATCACTACCCCATAAGACCATCGCAATCGATTCAGGGAGTGCGTTAGATTCTTCTTGATATTTATCCAGAATTCTTTGAGCTTGCTTAGCGCCATCCTTGACAGCAAAGACGCTCGGAATTCTAAAAGGATCAAAGCCATGCAAATTACGGCCGGTAGGCAACACTTCAGGGTTGCGCATCACATCACCGCCTGCAGCAGGTCGAATGAAGCGACCATCTAATGCATCTAGCATCCCAGTCACCTCAGTCTCTGCAGACATCAGCTCGTTAGACTTGACCATCTTGCCAAATAAATCTTCTAGAGTTTCGCGACTACCAAATTTAAGTAACTCTGAATTAGCATCGATTACTTTGTCAAACTTCTCACCATTCATGAGAGCCTCGACTACGACATCCTCTATGGGATGATCCAATGCCACATCGGCCATCGCCTTTAATAAGCCAAAGCGCTCAGCAAGCGGAGGCACCGCACCGACCACATGTAAGCCATGGGGGATCAAGGTGTACTCGAGCTCAAGCAATTCATTAAAAAGATTGCTGACCGTATTTTGCAAGCCCTCAATATCAGATTTGTTCCATACGGGTTCAGCTTTACACAGATCAATCTCCGCAGCTTGCGCCTGAATCAATTCTGCTAAATCAACACGCTCCTCATTTGCCTCTACCTCTAAAGATCTAAAACGCTCGATCGAAGACTTCAAATCTGCTAGACCTGCATATAAACCTGCTTGAGTAACTGGAGGGGTGAGATAACTAATCAGCGTTGCACCAGAGCGACGCTTCGCAATCGCACCCTCAGAAGGATTATTCGATGCGTATAAATAAATATTCGGAAGATCATGAATTAAACGATCGGGCCAGCAAGCGCCACTCATACCGGTTTGTTTACCAGGCATAAACTCAAGTGCTCCATGCGTGCCAAAGTGTATGACTGCTGTAGCAGCAAAGTCTTCTCTTAAGTAACGGTAGTAAGCTGAGAAGGCATGGGTTGGAGCAAAGCCACGCTCAAATAACAAGCGCATTGGATCACCTTCATAACCAAAAGAAGGTTGAACAGAAATAAGTACATTACCAAACTGTTTACCAAGCACAAAAATCGAGCTGCCATTTGAAAGTTGCTTGCCAGGAGCTGGGCCCCATTGAGCCTCGATTTCTTTTAACCAGCGTTCGCGGCGTACATGATCATCGACTGGAATCAAGATATGAACGTTAGCATCAGCACCATACTGCTGTGCGTTGCCTTTTAAAATAGAGTCACGCAACTCATCAACAGATTCTGGAACGTCAACGGTATAACCACGCTCCTTCATACCAATCAATAAGTTTTGAACCGATTGAAATACGCTTAAGTAAGCCGCACTACCAATATTTCCAGCATTGGGCGGGAAGTTAAACAATACGATACCCACCTTGCGCTCCGCGCGTTCTGAGCGACGCAGATCAACCAATTTGCCCACGCGTGCGGCCAACATCCCCACGCGCTCGGTACAGGTAAACATATCCTGAGGATTGTGGTCATCCGTAAATGAGCATTGCTTATGACAACCAGTGCAAGTAGTTCCAGATGCGCCAGGTCGTCCACCATAAACCATGGGAATGGTAGAACCATCTAACTCCGGAATAGCCACCATGATGGTGCTCTCTACTGGCAGCAAGCCGCGCTCGGAACTTCCCCACTGCTCCAAGTTTTGAAACTCAACAGGGTGAGCAGCAATATAAGGAATATCTAATTTAGCTAATACCTCTTCGGCTGCATGTGCATCGTTATAGGCCGGACCACCTACCAAAGAGAAGCCTGTTAAAGAAATCATGGCATCAATTGTTGGCTTACCATCTTGACTAAAGTAGTCATCAATAGCTGGACGAGCATCTAAGCCAGCAGCAAAAGCAGGTACTACCTGTAAACCTTGAGCTTCTAATGCTGCAATGACTGGATCATAGTGACCACTATTGCCAGACACCAAGTAAGAACGAAGTACTAAGAGCCCTACTCTGCCACGCGCTTTTGCATCCGGTACCACCTTGGGTAAATCACTTAAATTATTGCTAAGCCGATTCTTCATCCTTGGGTGATAAACACCAGAATCTGGATATTCGACTGGATCAAGTGCCTTGGCATTTTTACGCAAAGACTCACGTGAGCCAGAGGCGTAGCGATTGATAAGGTTGACCATCATGTTGTACATGTTTTCTTGAGAGCCACCCAACCAATACTGCAAGGATAAGAAATAAGCTCTGAGATCTTGAGCAGTGCCAGGCACAAAGCGCAACATCTGCGGAATCACACGCAACATCTTCATTTGCTTTGCGCCAGCAGTCGATGCCTTACTCTTGCCATCCTTATTTTTAGCGCTTGGGCGCAGCTTTTTGAGCATCGCCATCAAACCACTAGCCGGCTGACTCATATCCAGCTTGCCAATTTTTGTTAACTTAGTAACGTCTCCTGCAGACATGGCACAAACCATGGCATCACAATGGTCTCGCCTTGCTTTGAGATCATCCAAGATTGGCAAATAGTGATCCTCAAGGAACAACATCGTGGCAATCACAATGTCGGCGCTGGCAATGTCATCCTTACAATTTTGCAAATGCTCTGGATTGCCGGCAAATTCACTAGCTGAATGAATCTTGAGGACTGCCCCTGGAATCGTCTTCTTGAGGTCCTCATAGGCACGGTTTGCTGCACTGTTTAAATGAGTGTCCATCGTAACTAGCACCAGCCGAATAGACTCATGCAGGTTAGAAGATTTTGTTTTTGTCAGCATTAAATAAGTATTATTAAAAAGGTCAAATTTAAAAAATTTACTTTTTACTTTTTGTCTTAGTTTGATTCTTTAAGAATCCTACAATACTGTCAACTAAAATTGACACTAAAATACCTGTAAAGCCTTTATTTAAGGGTAAGTCCTAGTAAAAAATTAATGCCAGTATATTTGTAGAATTAAGCAGTTATTGATTTATTTGCTGCATTGCAATAAATTAATTCATAGGGCTTGAATTAAACAATTTCGAGGAATCTGAATGGCACGTAACTACCCTTTCTCTGCAATTGTTGGGCAAGAGGATATGAAGTTGGCAATCTTGATTGCAGCACTCGACCCGAGTGTTGGAGGGGTGCTAGTCATGGGTGACCGCGGCACCGGAAAATCCACAGCAGTCCGCGCACTAGCGGCATTACTTCCAGAGATGAGCTCAGTTCAAGACTGTATGTATGCCTGCGATCCAAATGCTGCCAGCGGAACTTGTCCTGTGTGCGATGAACTCAGAGCCAAACTCAAGATTGGCGGCAAACTGAAGGCCATTAAGAAAGCTGTACCAGTAGTTGACTTGCCATTAGGTGCTACTGAAGACCGAGTCATCGGTGCATTAGATATTGAAAAAGCCTTGAGCTCCGGTGAGAAAGCATACGAACCCGGTCTACTTGCTAAAGCGCATCGAGGATTTCTCTATATTGATGAAGTAAATCTTTTAGAGGATCACTTGGTCGATTTATTGATAGACGTGGCTGCTTCTGGCACAAACGTAGTTGAGAGGGAGGGCTTGAGTATTCGTCATCCAGCTAAGTTTGTATTGGTTGGCAGCGGAAATCCAGAGGAAGGTGAGTTGCGTCCACAACTACTAGATCGTTTTGGACTGGCGGTGGAAGTCAAGACGCCTCAAGAACCAAAGTCGCGGGTAGAGATTATCAAACGACGTGACGAGTTTGAGCGCAATCAAGCCAAATTCATGGAGATCTGGGATAAAGAAGATGACATCATTCGACAACAAATTCAGGCGGGGAAGAAGAAGTTGCCAACTGTGAAGGTCGATGATGCCATGCTTGAAAAAGTAACTCAGCTTTGCAGTCATTTGGGGACTGATGGTTTGCGTGGGGAACTTACCCTTCTTCGGGCAATGCGTGCTTACGCAGCTTTGTGCGGAAAAAATCATGTGACGATTGAGCATCTGAAAAAGATTGCCGTGCCTGCTCTTCAGCATCGACTCAGGCGCAATCCACTAGATGACTCTAGTTCTGGCGTCAGAGTCAAAAGAGCTATAGAAGAGTTGTTCCCAGAAAAAAGTAAGTAACTGA
>CANGWT010000142.1 GCA_947457745.1 Burkholderiaceae bacterium
ATTGACGAAGAAACCGCGAAAACGCTCATCATGAAAGCGCGCGAACATTGGTTTACTTCATGAGAGGAAGTAGTGCATGGCAACAACAGTAAAAGTACTCGCTAAAGAATTAAAACGTACCGCGCCAGACCTTCTGGAGCAATTGAAGGCGGCTGGTATCGAAAAAGGCTCTGAGGACGACAGCATTACCGAAAAGGACAAGACTGTCCTGCTTGAGCATTTGCAAAAAGAGCATGGCAGTGCAGATACAGGTAGTCGTAAAAAGATTACTTTAATCAAGCGCGAAAACTCTGAGATTCGTCAGGCAGATTCTGCTGGGCGTACTCGCACCGTTCAGGTTGAAGTTCGTAAAAAGCGCGTGCTCGTTAAGGCGGGAGATAAAGCTCCTGAAGAGACTCCAGCCCCAGCGGCTAAGGAAGTGGCTTCTGCAGCACCTGCTAAAGCAATTCTTTCTGCTGAAGAGTTAGAAAAACGCGCGGCTGAGGCTACTCGTCAAGCTGAGTTATTAGCTCGTCAAGAAGCTGAAATGAAAGCGGCCGAAGATGCTCGTCAAAAAGAAGCTGATGCAGCGGCAGCCGCAATTGCAGCTGAGCCAGTAACTGGGAAATCTACTAAGTTAAATGGCGATGCAGCGGCAGCTAAAGCTGCTGAAAAGAAAGCCCAAGCGGACAAGGCTGCAAAAGATATCGCTGATGCTAATAAGGTGCAATTGGCAGATATTACAAAACGTCGTGCCGCTGCTGAAGCTGAGGCTTTAGCGATTCGCGACATGATGAGTACGCCTGCACGTGTCCTCAAAGCGCCAAGTGAAATTGCTGCTGATGAAGCCAAAAAGGGCACCCTACATAAGCCTGCTAAGGCTGAAGGTGCTGACGATAAGAAAAAAGCAGTTGCTAAAGTTGGTGGCAAGACAATTAAGTCTGCAGAGACTTCATCTACTTGGCAAGAAGAAGGCGCCAAGAAACCCGGTGGCCTTAAGACGCGCGGTGACAGTTCTGGTGGTGTAGGCGGCTGGCGTTCAGGCGGTGGCAGAAGAAAGCAACGTCAAATTGCTGAAGCCAATGTCGATACCAATTTTCAGGTGCCTACTGAAGCCATTGTGCGCGATGTCAATGTTCCAGAAACCATCACTGTTGCTGAGTTAGCTCACGCAATGGCTGTGAAGAGTGCAGAAGTGATTAAGCTTTTGATGGGCATGGGTCAGATGGTTACGATCAACCAGATCTTGGATCAAGATACGGCAATGATCATCGTAGAGGAAATGGGCCACACTGCTCATGCTGCTAAGTTGGATGATCCGGATTTAGATTTAGGTACTGCTGGTCACGATGCAGAGTTATTACCTCGTCCTCCAGTAGTCACTGTGATGGGTCACGTTGACCACGGTAAAACATCGTTGCTCGACAAGATTCGCGCCGCCAAGGTTGCTACTGGCGAAGCTGGTGGTATTACTCAACATATCGGTGCTTATCACGTTGAAACTCCACGCGGCATGATTACTTTCCTCGATACCCCTGGTCACGAAGCCTTCACGGCTATGCGTGCTCGCGGTGCCAAGGCAACGGATATCGTGATCTTGGTTGTTGCGGCAGATGATGGCGTGATGCCACAAACCAAAGAAGCGATTCACCATGCGGTAGCTGGTGGAGTGCCAATTGTTGTGGCTATTAATAAGATTGATAAACCAGAGGCAAATTCTGAGCGTGTCAAAACCGAACTGGTTGCTGAGCAAGTGGTTCCAGAGGAATACGGTGGCGATGTGCCGTTTATCGGAGTCTCTGCAAAAACAGGTGAGGGTATTGATGCCTTGCTTGAGAACGTACTCTTGCAGGCGGAAATTCTGGAGCTCAAGGCAGCGAAAGACGCTCCTGCGCAAGGTCTCGTAATTGAGGCGCGTTTGGATAAAGGTCGCGGTCCTGTAGCTACTATTTTGGTTCAGTCAGGTACGCTAAAGCGTGGCGATATGTTGTTAGCTGGTTCAACCTACGGTCGTGTTCGTGCGATGTTGGATGAAAACGGCAAGCCATGCAATGAAGCTGGCCCATCTATCCCTGTAGAGATTCAAGGTTTATCTGAAGTGCCTGCAGCTGGTGAATCCGTGCAAGTGGTTCCTGACGAGCGTAAAGCACGTGAGATCGCACTCTTCCGCCAAGGCAAGTTCCGTGATGTGAAGTTGGCTAAACAGCAAGCATTTAAGCTCGAAACCATGATGGAAAATATGGAAGAGGGTGCTGTTGAGGCGAAGTTGTTGCCACTCATCATAAAAGCGGATGTACAAGGTTCCCAAGAGGCCTTGTCACAGTCATTGCAAAAGCTCTCTACCGCAGAGGTGAAGGTGCAAATTGTTCACGCAGCAGTGGGCGGCATTACTGAAACTGACGTCAACTTGGCAGTTGCTTCTAAGGCAGTCATTATTGGCTTTAACTCCCGTGCAGATGGTGCGGCGCGTAAGTTGGCCGAGAACAATGGTGTAGATATTCGCTATCACAACATTATTTATGACGCGGTTGATGAAGTGAAGGCAGCCTTGAGTGGCATGTTGACACCAGATAAGAAAGAAGAAATCACCGGTATGGTGGAGATCCGTCAAGTCTTCTTGGTATCTAAAGTTGGTGCGATTGCGGGTTGCTTGGTGCTCGATGGTGTGATTAAGCGTAACTCTAGTGTCCGCCTCTTGCGTGAAAATGTAGTGATCTGGAGTGGTGAGTTAGATTCACTCAAGCGCTTTAAGGATGATGCTAAAGAAGTTCGTGCTGGTGTTGAGTGTGGTTTGTCATTAAAAGGCTATAACGACATCAAAGAGGGTGATCAACTGGAAGCATTTGAAGTGACTGAAGTCGCTAGAACACTGTAAGAGCTATTGATTTAATGCATAAAACTAGCCCTCATCGTAACCAGCGTCTCGCCGATCAAATTCAGCGAGACCTGGCCGAGCTGATTCCTCGTGAATTGCGCAGCCCGAGTCTAGGTTTAATTACTTTGCAAAGCATTGAGCTCACGCCAGATTTGGCGCACGCAAAAGTCTTCTTCACTGTTTTGGGTGCTGAGCCTGAAGTGGCATTGAAGGCACTGCAAGATAAAGCAGGCTATTTGCACTCTTTATTGTTTAAGCGTTTGCATATTCATACTGTGCCAACCCTGCATTTCCACTACGACAGTTCTGTTGAGCATGGCATTGAAATGTCCCGCTTAATTGATCAAGCGGTGGATAGTGATCGCAAAGACGAGAACGCGTAAATAGTTATGTCTGTACGTATCGATGGCGTTGTCTTGCTTGATAAACCTGCTGGCATGAGCTCGCAAGGTGCAGTCACGGCTGTGAAACGTGCATTCAATGCGGAAAAAGCTGGACATACTGGCACTCTAGATCCAATGGCTACAGGCTTACTCCCAATTTGCTTGGGTGAAGCAACTAAGTACTCTCAGGATTTATTAGAAGCCGATAAATCTTATATTGCCCAGGTGAAATTTGGTCAGCGTACCGATACTGGCGATGCTGAAGGCCTCATTATTGAAGAGTTGCCGCTCCCAGTATTTGCTGATGAAGTTGCCCTGAAGCTAGCGCTGGAGTCATTGCTACCAGCATTTACTGGCCCTATTAGTCAGATTCCACCAATGTACTCAGCACTAAAGCGTGATGGCAAACCTTTATATGAATATGCTCGTGCTGGTGTTGAGTTGGAGCGTGCCCCAAGAAATATTACGATTCATGCGATCCGCTGGACCAATATCAATTGGCCTGAAGCCACTTTAGAAGTGAGCTGCAGTAAGGGTACTTATATTCGCGTCTTGGCGGAAGATATTGGCAAGGCTTTGGGTTGTGGTGCACATTTGGTTGGCTTACGCCGCACCGAAGTGGGTCACCTCACTTTAGAGCAGTCTTTCACAATCGAGTCGATTCAAAAGGGTCTAAAAGATAGTTCATCTTATATATTGCCAGTGGATGCGCTCTTACAAACCTTGCCGCATCTCACTGTAGATGAGCAGCAAGCAAAACGTTTAGAGATGGGCCAACGAGTCCCACTCAATTTACCTTCGATAGAAGCGCTAGTACGTATCTATCGCGCGACTGCTGCTCCACACAACTTTATCGGCACTGGAGATTGGCGCTCTGGGGTGTTGCATCCCAAGCGCTTGATTTCTTCTGCCCATTAACTTTTTTACTTATTGATTCACTCACTTTAACCAACCCTATTCTTAACTTTAGAAGCTTCACATGACTAAACGCGCACTTCGTAATATCGCCATCATCGCCCACGTTGACCACGGTAAAACTACTTTGGTTGACCAACTCTTGCGCCAATCTGGCACATTCCGCTCAAACGAAAAAATGACCGAACGTGTCATGGACTCAAACGACTTGGAAAAAGAGCGCGGCATTACTATTTTGTCCAAGAACTGTGCGGTTGAATATGACGGTACACACATCAACATCGTTGACACACCAGGACACGCCGACTTCGGTGGTGAAGTAGAGCGCGTG
>CANGWT010000143.1 GCA_947457745.1 Burkholderiaceae bacterium
ACTGATGGCATTCGCGGTGAAGTGGGGCAATTTCCGATTGTTCCGGAGTTCATCACCCGTCTTGGCTATGCGGCCGGTAAGGTGCTGAGTAGCCAAGCAAAGCCTGGTGAGCGTTGCAAGATTTTGATTGGCAAAGATACGCGTGTTTCAGGTTACTTATTAGAAGCAGCTTTAGAAGCTGGCTTTGCTGCCGCAGGTGTTGATGTGATGTTGTGTGGCCCAATGCCAACTCCTGGAGTTGCTTACCTTACTAAAGCGTTGCGCTTATCTGCAGGTGTAGTTATCTCTGCTTCACACAATCCATATCAAGATAACGGTATTAAATTCTTCTCCGCCGAAGGCGGTAAGTTAAATGATGAATTCGAATTGGCTATTGAAGCTGAGCTCGCTAAACCGATGGGTTGTGTCAGTTCAAAAGAATTGGGTAAAGCATTTCGTATTGATGATGCTGCCGGTCGCTATGTTGAATTCTGTAAATCTACTTTCCCGGGTGAGCTCAATCTCAAAGGCATGAAGTTGGTTGTAGATTGTGCCCATGGAGCTGCATACCATACCGCGCCTCATGTCTTTCATGAGCTGGGTGCAGAAGTCATTTCGATTGGTGTGCATCCGGATGGCCGCAACATTAACGATGGTTTTGGTGCTACAGCCCCCGCAGCATTAATTGCTAAGGTTAAAGAAACTAAAGCTGATCTCGGCATTGCTTTGGATGGTGATGCTGATCGTTTGCAAATGGTCGATGCCTCTGGCCGATTATTTAATGGCGATGAGCTTCTCTATGTCCTGGCAAAAGATCGCATGGACAGGGGTCAATCAATCGGTGGCGTAGTGGGCACCTTGATGACGAACCTTGCCATAGAAAATGCAATTAAGGGTTTGGGAATCGGATTTGAGCGCGCTAATGTAGGCGACCGTTATGTCTTGGAGTTACTCAAGCAAAAAGGCTGGATTATTGGTGGTGAAGGCTCAGGCCATCTGCTTTGCTTGGATCAACACTCAACCGGTGATGGCACTATTGCCGCATTGCAGGTATTAGCAGCGATGAGTCAGACCAAGAAGGGCTTGGCCCAACTCCTAAACTCCGTAAAAATCTTCCCTCAAGTACTCCTCAATATCAAATTCAAGGCCGGCTACGATTGGAAGACTGATAACATCCTCAAATCCAAGATTAGCCAAGTAGAAAGTGATCTTAAGGGCACAGGTAGGGTGCTTATCCGTGCTTCAGGCACAGAACCCGTCCTACGGGTCATGGTTGAGGCTCAAGATAACAATGTAGCCATGAGCGCGGCCAAGAGTATTGCCGATCTGGTGCCAAATTTATAAGTAACTGATTTAATTGGATTAATTTCAATTAAAACACTTGTCACAAAAGAGTCATACACACATCGTATCGTCCTTATATCGCAATGTTGCGTAATTTATCTGAGGAACGATCCACATGAACTCATTTTTGAAAAAAGCGTTGGTTATTAGCGCAATTTCATTGGCCCCAGTTGCTTTTGCAGCGGATATGACTGGTGCTGGCGCAACATTCCCATACCCAATTTATGCTAAATGGGCCGAAGCCTATAAAGCAAAAACTGGTTCTAACCTGAACTACCAATCCATTGGTTCTTCAGGTGGTATCAAGCAAATCAAAGCAAAAACGGTTGATTTCGGTGCAACCGACAATCCAGTGAAGTTCGAAGATTTAGAAAAAGATGGCATGGTTCAGTTTCCAGCCATTATTGGCGGGGTAGTACCAGTTATTAACGTAGAAGGTGTAAAGCCATACGAGCTGAAGTTATCGCCGGACACCCTGTCTGATATTTTTCAGGGCGTTATTACTAACTGGAATGACAAGCGAATTGTGTTGAATAACCCTGGCATGAAGATGCCTGACTTGCCAGTCACTGTTGTGCATCGTGCTGATGGTTCAGGAACTACAGCGATTTTTACAAACTACTTGGCAAAAGTTAGTCAGAACTGGAAAGATGCGGTTGGTGAAGGTGCTGCAGTTAAATGGCCTGCTGCTTCATCAGTTGGCGGTAAAGGCAATGAGGGTGTTGCAGCAAACGTTTCTCGTGTCAAAGGTGCAATCGGATATGTTGAGTATGCGTACGCTAAGAAAAATAAAATGACTAGTGTCTCCATGAAGAACAAAGATGGTCAATTTGTTCAACCTGATGATATTACCTTTGCTGCTGCAGCGGCTGGTACAGATTGGTCTAAGATTCCAGGTATGGGTACATTCATTACCAATGCTGCTGGTGCTAAATCATGGCCAATCACTGGTGCATCTTTCATTCTTTTATACAAGAACCCAGAAAATAAATCTAATGCTGCTGAAGTAATCAAGTTCTTTGACTTTGCTTTCAAGGATGGTAAGAAGATGGCTGAAGAGTTGGATTACGTTCCAATGCCTGACGTCACAACAGATTTCATCCGTAAGAATGTATTTGCTAAGGTTGTTACCAAGTAAAGTTCAATGATTAAGATTTCTTAATCATTACTGAATAACAGCTCCATCAAAAGTGGGGCTGTTTCATTATTTAAATAAGTGTAATTTATGATTGAATCGACCCAGTCTCACTCAGCTCCGACGCCCCAGGCGCTTCGTATTGCTAAGTTACAGCGTATTCAAGACTTTCTGTTTCATGCAATTACCCAATTTTTTGCCTTATCAGTGCTGATTACTCTGATCGGCATTATTATTTCACTCATCATTAACGCATGGCCGGCACTCGATAAATTCGGTATTAGCTTCTTCTTTACTAAAGAGTGGGACATTGTTAATGGAGAGTTTGGTGGATTAATCGCAATCTATGGAACTATTGTTACTTCTTTTATCGCCTTGCTTATTGCAGTGCCTTTAAGTTTTGGTATTGCGGTTTTTTTAACGGAGTTATGCCCAAGCTCTTTGCGTAGGCCTTTAGGTACTGCAGTTGAATTACTAGCCGCAGTTCCTTCCATCATCTACGGTATGTTTGGCCTCTTCATCTTTGCTCCTTTGTTTGCTGATTACATCCAGCCTGCATTAGCTGCCACGCTGGGTCAAATTCCAGGCTTGGGAATTCTATTTTCTGGCGCATTTAATGGTATCGGTATTCTTTGTGCTGGACTCATTTTGGCGATGATGATTCTGCCTTTTATCGCCTCAGTAATGCGTGATGTATTTGAAATCGTTCCCCCAGTATTAAAAGAGTCTGCTTATGGTATTGGTTGTACTACTTGGGAGGTAGTTAAAAATGTCGTTCTTCCTTACACCAAAGCAGGCGTTATTGGCGGGATCATGCTGGGATTAGGCAGGGCGCTTGGCGAGACTATGGCTGTGACCTTTGTGATTGGTAATGCCCATCGACTATCCCCATCTTTATTCGCTCCGGGTAATTCAATTGCCTCTACATTGGCAAATGAGTTTGGAGAGGCTGAGCTTGGACCTCATTACTCCTCTTTATTTGCCTTAGGTCTTGCGCTCTTTATGATTACCTTCATAGTCTTAGCGGTCGCCAAATGGATGTTGGCAAGTATGGAGAAAAAACAGGGATTGAAAACATGAGAGGTCTATCAAATATCAATCCTGCAATTTTTGCTAAACGCAAGCGTGCCAATAAGATTGGCCTAGTTCTTTCTACTGCGGCTATGGTGCTTGGGATGGTTTTCCTTTTATGGATTTTGAGCATTCTTTTTATCAAAGGATTCTCTTCGATTAATTTAGGCGTGTTTCTTAATAGCACGCCTGCCCCGGGATCTGAAGGTGGTGGTTTAGCCAATGCGATTGTAGGTAGCCTTATGATTGTGGCTAGTTGTACCTTAATCAGCACGCCTATTGGTGTTCTAGCTGGGCTATACCTTTCTGAATACGGCGATAGAAGTAAGGTGGCTTCGGTAACCCGGTTCGTTACTGACATCATGCTCTCAGCGCCTTCTATCGTGATTGGTTTATTTGTGTATGCCATCTTCGTAGCTCAAGTCCGTCACTTTTCGGGCTGGGCGGGTACGATTGCATTAGCCTTAATTGCTATTCCTGTAGTGGTGCGTACCACAGAGAATATGTTGCGTTTAGTGCCTGGTAGTTTGCGAGAAGCCGCCTATGCTTTGGGTACGCCAAAGTGGAAAGTGGCATTTATGATTACTTTAAGAGCGGCGCAAAGCGGTGTAATAACCGGTATCTTGCTAGCCTTGGCTCGCGTCAGTGGTGAAACAGCACCCTTGCTGTTTACCGCGCTTAATAACCAGTTCTTCTCTACTAATATGAATGCTCCCATGGCGAACTTGCCAGTGGTGATTTTCCAGTTTGCGATGAGTCCTTATGACAACTGGGTTGATCTTGCCTGGGGCGGTGCGCTGATAATTACTTTTGCTGTACTGGGCTTAAATATATTAGCTCGAGTGGTATTTCGCCAGAAGGTTCAAGGATGATGAGTAATATGAAAACAATGTTTGACTTAAATCACGTCGATAGTCAAGGGGCAGG
>CANGWT010000144.1 GCA_947457745.1 Burkholderiaceae bacterium
GATTAAGAGTATGAAATCATAGGATTTACATGACCGCAACAATCAACGCGCCAGATTACGTAAAAAATAAGCAATTAATAAAATGGGTTTCAGACATTGCGGCCATTACCCAGCCAGATAATATTCACTGGTGTGATGGTTCTGAGGAGGAGTACAACGCTTTTTGCGAATTACTGGTCAAGTCGGGGGTCTTTAAGCGCTTAAACCCAGCTAAACGTAAAAACTCTTTTTTGGCCCTTTCCGACCCAGAAGATGTTGCTCGCGTTGAAGATCGCACCTTTATTTGCTCAGCAAAAAAAGACGACGCAGGCCCAACCAATAATTGGGTAGAGCCCAACGAGATGCGCGCCACCTTAAGACCATTGTTTAATGGCTGCATGCGCGGTAGAACAATGTATGTTGTGCCCTTCTCCATGGGCCCAATCGGCTCCCCAATCGCACACATTGGTGTTGAGCTGTCTGATAGTCCTTATGTCGCCATCAATATGCGCTTAATGACGCGTATGGGCAAAGCGGTGATTGATCAGATGGGCGCCTTCGGCGAATATGTGCCCTGCGTACATTCGGTTGGTAAGCCACTCGCGGTAGGCGAAAAAGACATGGCTTGGCCAAACAATAAAACTAAATACATTGTTCACTACCCGGAAACGCGCGAGATATGGTCTTTTGGATCAGGATATGGCGGCAATGCATTGCTTGGTAAAAAATGCTTTGCATTGCGCATTGCATCAAATATGGGCCGTGAGCAAGGTTGGCTCGCTGAGCATATGTTGATTTTGGGCGCAACCTCGCCAGAGGGCAAGAAATATCATATTGCCGCAGCATTTCCATCCGCCTGCGGAAAAACCAACTTCTCAATGATGATCCCCCCTAAAGGATTTGAGGGCTGGAAGGTTACAACCATTGGTGATGACATTGCCTGGATTAAGCCCCGCAAAGATCCTGTTACCGGAAAGACCCGCTTATTTGCGATCAATCCTGAGTCAGGCTACTTTGGCGTTGCACCCGGCACAAACCGATTAACAAACCCGAACTGCATTGATTCTCTAAATCGGGACGTTATTTTTACCAACGTAGCGCTTACAGATGATGGCGATGTTTGGTGGGAGGGTTTGACAGACACCCCTCCAGCACACTTAATTGATTGGCAAGGTAAGGACTGGACGCCAGCAGAAGGCGCTGCGGGGCACAAGGCCGCTCACGCGAACTCACGTTTTACTATGGCTGCTACAAATAATCCAGCAGTTGATCCAAAGTGGGATGATCCAGAAGGAGTTCCAATCGATGCATTTTTATTCGGCGGTCGTCGCTCAACCACCGTTCCATTAGTAAGTGAAGCTCGCGACTGGGTTGAAGGTGTTTATATGGCTGCAACGATGGGCTCTGAAACCACGGCCGCCATTACTGGCAAGGTCGGTGTTGTGCGTCGGGACCCATTTGCAATGATTGCATTTGCTGGGTACAACATGAGCGATTACTTCCGGCACTGGTTGAGCATTGGTGAAAAGCTTGCGGCCGAAGGTGCAGTATTGCCAAAAATTTATTGTGTCAACTGGTTTCGTAAAGATGAGAGCGGTAAGTTTGTTTGGCCGGGATTTGGGGAGAATATGCGCGTCCTCTCTTGGATTTTGGCCCGTGCTGAAGGCACTGCAAAAGGCGTCGAAACAGTTTTCGGAATCTCTCCGGAGCATGCTGATATTCACTGGGATGGCATGGATTTCTCTGCTGAAAAGTTTGAGAAAGTAATTGCTGCCACGGTTGATGACTGGAGGAGCGAGCTCAAATTACACTCAGAATTGTTTGAGCATTTAGGCGAGCGTTTACCTAAAGAGCTCTTAGAAATGCGGGCTAAAATTGAGAAGCGCTTAAACGTTTAGGCATCTCCTGACGGGTTAAGAGGTCTTCTCAAAACACACATTACTTAATGAACTTACCCCAGCACCATGACATTGTGGTAATTGGGGCAGGCATTGCAGGCGCAACCATTGCAAATGAGTTACTAGGGCGCGGCCAAGCAGTTTGTATTGTTGATTCTGCGCCTACCCCTGCCTCAGCATGCTCTAGTCACGCATTCGCTATTGCTCACCCCCACGTTGGACGTGGCGCACCTCGCTTATTGCGCTTAACGCACATTGCCTTTTTGATGGCCGAAGCGCGCTGGGGCAATACCTGGGATCAGCATGGCATATTTCAGCCGGCAAAAAAAGATAAGCCATTTAACTATAAAGATCTTGTTAGACACTTAAAAGCGTTGGAACTTAACGAAGAAATGGCCCGTGTCTTGCATGCTGTTGAGGCATTGCGTATTTGCGGAATTGAGCAGGATGGTATTTGGATTGCCCGCGGCGCATCAATGAATCTATCGCTTGCAACAAGCGAAGCGTTGAAGCCTCACCCGCAACTGACTTGTTACTGGAGCGCTCCCGTTAGTCGATTAGAAAAAGTAGGCACGGGATGGCAACTATTGAATGATAAAGATGAGCCTATGATGACGGCCCGCAAGGTCATCATTGCCGCAGCCCTAGAAACAAAAAATTTAGTAGCCAGCGTAGGCGTGCGCTTACCCTTAAGGCCTGTCCGCGGACAGTTGAGTATTTTTTCTGTGCTCGAGCATGATGACTGGGTCGAAAAATTGCCAAAGACTGCAATATCCGGCGATGGCTATTGCTTGCCAGCCAAGCAATTATTAGATGGCAGCTATCGTTGGATTGTTGGTTCAAGCTTTGATGAAGGAGAGGTTGATATTCAAGATTGGGCCTCGAGCGATGACGCTAATCGCGAGCAAGCGAAAGGCTTGTTGAATTACCCGGAAGGTGAGACCAGTCATTTGCTCAAGACCGGAAGTTTTGTGGGTGTTCGTTGTGTTGCTGGCGACCGCTTGCCCATTATTGGCGCGCTTACTCAACGCCCAGGGATATTTTTAGCAACAGCCCTGGGGTCAAGAGGAGTGCTTTGGTCGGCCTTGTCGGCCAAGCTCATTGCAGCTCAAGTGCTAGAGGATGACTTTGCTTTGCTAGCACGCTTGGGTTTTGCAGCGGACTTAGTCGCCGCACTTGCGCCTGCCCGTTTTTTTGCCGGAGCTTTACCGTCAGACCCTGCCTTAGGCGCCTTGGCTTCAAATTCAAAACCAATTTTACCGTCAGCACCCAAAGCTAAGTAAGCTTTAAATCCGCGACCGGTGCGGTTGGATTTGAAGTTAGTCAGCAAATCTGTTTTACCTTCAGTGAGCAGTTTTTGTACTTGCTCGGCAGAAATTTCTTGCTGTAAAACAACCTTGCCGGTTTTGAAGTCACAGGTTTTTTCTGGGCCAGTATTTCTTTCGCATAAATACCTCATACCGTCTTCATACACTGCACCAGAGCATTTAGGACAAGCGCCCAAAGCTTGGCGACCAGTAAAGTCGATTGCCTCTGCCTCATCCTCTTGTGAGTTACCAAAGTCAAACTCGAGTTTGAAGCCTGCATTTGGATAATCTGAATCATCTTCAGGAATCTCGCTGAGCTTAATAATGGCTGCAAATGGCCTACCCATTTTGCTGCGGAATCCTTGTAGCGGACCAATAGTTTTTTCACGAAGCAACTCTTCTACTTCTGGATATTCAAAAGCACGACCACCCGGTGTTTTGCTGATCGTAAAACCGCACTTCTCACAAGCAAATCGACGGTAATTCTCTTTAACGGCGCCCTTACAGTGTGGGCATGGTGTAGTCATCGTGGCGTAATCACCCGGGATGGTATCGCTGTCATATTCTTTCGCTCGCTTAACAATGCGTTGCGTCATCTGCGCAATCTCTTGCATGAAGGTTTCGCGATTCATTTCACCGCGCTCAATCAGCGAGAGTTTGTTTTCCCAGTTACCCGTAAGGTCCGGTCGAGTCAACTCTTCAACATCTAATCCGCGCAAAAGTGTCATGAGCTGGAATGCTTTAGCCGTTGGAATAAGCTCACGCGCCTCGCGAACCATATAGCGTTCTGCTAGCAGACCCTCAATAATGGCTGCTCGAGTTGCTGGTGTCCCTAAGCCTTTTTCTGCCATAGCCTCACGCATATCCTCATCATCAACCCATTTACCCGCACTCTCCATGGCCGACAGTAAGGTCGCTTCGGTGTAGCGAGCTGGTGGTTTAGTCTTTAGTGGGACCGCAGAAATCGTTTCATTTTGTACGGTTTCACCTTCTTGCACTGCTACTAACTCATCGTCTGCTTGATTCGATCTGCCATAAACCGTTAACCAGCCTGGGGTGACTAGTACACGCCCCTCCGTTTTAAAGTGATGGCCGGATGCTTCGGTGATGCGCGTGGTTACACGAAACTCGGCTGCAGGATAAAACACAGCCAAGAAGCGGCGCACGACCAAGTCATACAGTTTTTGTTCTGGCTCGCTGAGGGTCTTGGGAGACTCCAAGGTAGGAATGATCGCAAA
>CANGWT010000145.1 GCA_947457745.1 Burkholderiaceae bacterium
AGGCGCAGTGCGGGGGCATCACCCAAACCACGCTCTTGGGCAAGACCCTGAAGGGCTGCACTCAGCATTTCAATTAAACGATTTTTATTAGTTAACAACATAGATAAGTGAGTTTATCAGGTGGTAAGCTATTGAAATGATCTATCAATTTCGCTCCAAAGCGGGTCCTGACGTCATCATGCTGGCTGACCTCACCCATAGAATCTTTGAAATTTTGGGCCGTCCATTAGAGCCTAGAGGAATTTTGACGGTGGAGCAACTACCAACCCTCATCATCGACTTAGAAACTGCCATTCTGAAAGACTTGGAAGAGCGGGCTAAAAGTCATGCGGCCGATCAAGAAAGTATCGAAAAACGGAAGCTTGCCGATAGGCTAGGGCAACGGGCCTACCCCTTCCTAGAACTTATGAAACAGGCTAAAGCTAAAGATGAACCGGTGATGTGGGGCGTTTAAAGGCCACCTTCTACTGAACCCAAATCAAATTTAGTCTATCAAGCTTGCCAGCTGGCGACGAATATCTTCAATAGACTCATTGCGGCGCTTAGCAAGATCTTCAATCTGATCTGCTGACAGCTTACCCACATTGAAATAACGTGCATCCGGATGCGCCAGATAAAAACCGCTGACACTGGAAGCTGGGTTCATAGCCATCGATTCGGTCAAGGTCATACCAATATCTTCGGAACTAATGACACGCAATAAATCTTTTTTCACTTCATGCGCCGGACACGCTGGATATCCTGGCGCTGGACGAATACCGCGGTATTCCTCATTAATCATTTGATCGTTCGTTAAAAGCTCATCAGTCGCATAAGCCCAGAGATCGGTACGAACACGGTGATGCATCAACTCTGCAAATGCTTCTGCCAGACGATCGGCCAAAGATTGCAACATGATTGCACTGTAGTCATCATGCTTGGCATGGAACTCAGCCACTTTTTTCTCAACCCCATGGCCAGTCGTCACAGCAAAGCAGCCTAAGTAATCAGCCACATGAGAATCTTTTGGCGCCACATAGTCTGCTAAGCAACGATTGGGTCGACGAACGCCATCGACTACAGGGCGCTCAGCCTGCTGGCGTAAGTTATGCCAAACAAACAATGGATGCTCGCGAGATTCATCGCTGTACAAAACAATGTCATCACCTATCGTATTTGCTGGATAAAAAGCTACTACAGCATCGGCTTGCAACCACTGACCCTTAATCAACTTGTCCAATAGCGCCTGGCCATCTTCAAATACTTTACGTGCCTCTACACCAACAACTTCATCATCTAAGATTGCTGGAAATTTACCAGCCAAATCCCAAGTCTGAAAAAATGGTGTCCAGTCAATGTATTTAGCGATATCACTTAACGCAAAATTCTTGAAAACACGACGCCCAATAAATTTGGGCTTCTCAGGCACATAGTGAGCCCAGTCAATCAGCTCGCGATTCTTGCGCGCGGCTTCTAATGAGATAGTTGGGGACGCTTTCTTATTGGCATGCTGCTCACGAATACGCACATAGTCATCGCGCAGATCCTGAATAAATTTCTTAGCACTTTCATCAGACAACAGACTTGATGCCACTGACACAGAGCGGGATGCGTCAGGCACATAAACTACTGGTCCATCGTAATGCGGCGCAATCTTGACTGCGGTGTGCACACGTGATGTGGTGGCGCCACCAATCATGAGCGGAATTTGACGTTCACGGAAATAGTCATCACGTTGCATCTCTTGCGCAACGTAGGTCATCTCTTCTAGAGATGGGGTGATCAAACCAGACAAACCAACAATATCTGCTTTTTCTTCTTTGGCCCGCTTCAGAATTTCTGCACAGGGCACCATCACACCCATATTGGCAACTTCAAAGTTATTACATTGCAGCACTACCGTCACAATGTTTTTGCCAATATCATGCACGTCACCTTTAACAGTCGCCATCACAATCTTGCCCTTGGCTTTCGCTTCACCGCCAGAGGCAATGTGCAAGCGCTTCTCTTCTTCAATATAAGGAATCAAAATTGCTACTGCTTGCTTCATTACACGTGCACTCTTGACCACTTGAGGCAGAAACATCTTGCCGGCCCCAAATAAGTCACCAACGACATTCATGCCATCCATCAGAGGGCCTTCAATAACCTCAATCGGACGACCGCCTGCACCCATAATTTGCGCGCGTAGCTCTTCAGTGTCACCTTCAATAAAGGTAGTGATTCCATGAACTAAAGCATGGGTTAAACGCTCACGCACTGGGGCTTCACGCCACACCAAGTTTTCTACTTGCTTTGCACCACCGCCCTTAAATTGGTCGGCAATATCAAGCAAGCGCTCGGTTGGAGTCTTACCGTCTTTTTCTTTAAAGCGGTTAAGGACCACATCCTCAACACGCTCACGTAATTCAGGATCTAAGTCAGCATAGACACCGAGTTGCCCCGCATTAACGATACCCATATCCATACCAGCCTGAATGGCATGGTATAGGAACACGGTATGAATGGCTTCACGAACGCGATCGTTACCGCGGAATGAAAAGCTGACATTAGAAACGCCGCCACTGACTTTCGCGCCCGGCAGATTTTCTTTAATCCAGCGTGTAGCATTAATAAAATCTACGGCATAGTTATCATGCTCTTCAATGCCGGTAGCAATTGCAAAGATATTAGGATCAAAAATAATATCTTCGGCTGGAAAGCCGATTTCATTGACCAGAATTTGATAGCAGCGCTGGCAAATTTCTGTTTTGCGCTTAAAGGTATCTGCTTGACCTACTTCATCAAATGCCATCACTACAGAAGCTGCGCCGTAACGACGAATCAAACGTGCTTGTTTTCTAAACGGCTCTTCACCCTCTTTGAGTGAAATCGAGTTCACAATCGGCTTACCCTGAATGCACTTCAGACCCGCCTCAATTACACTCCATTTGGAGGAGTCAATCATGATCGGTACACGAGCAATGTCTGGCTCTGAGGCTATCAAATTCAAGAAGCGCGTCATTGCTGCTTCGGAATCCAACATCGCCTCATCCATATTGATGTCAATCACTTGTGCGCCATTTTCAACTTGCTGCCTTGCAACTACCAAAGCCTCATCAAATTGATTATTTAAAATCATGCGCGCAAATGCTTTGGAGCCTGTTACATTAGTACGCTCACCAATATTCACAAAGCGGATATCAGCAGTAACGTTAAAAGGCTCTAAGCCTGAAAGCTTCATCGGCGGTATTGCTTTTACAGTCTTACTCATGCTGACAGCTCCGCACTCTCACGATAAAAAGGTCGCGGTTTACGCTGCGCAACTGCATTAGCAATTGCACGAATATGATCTGGCGTAGTTCCACAGCAACCACCTACCAGATTGACTAAACCATCTTTTGCAAAACCGTCGACCAAGCTAGAGGTAATATCCGGGGTCTCATCAAAGCCCGTGTCACTCATTGGATTGGGTAATCCGGCATTGGGGTAGCAAGATACTGCAACGTCGCAGATGCGGGATAGCTCAGCTATGTAAGGGCGCATCAATGCAGCACCTAAGGCGCAGTTCAAGCCAAAGGTGAGTGGTTTAATGTGGCGCAAGCTATTCCAAAATGCTTCAACTGTTTGGCCAGACAGAATTCGACCAGAAGCATCGGTGACCGTACCTGAAATCATCACCGGCAAACGCTCACCTGTCTCTTCAAAGAATTCATCCAAAGCAAACAATGCAGCCTTGGCATTGAGTGTGTCGAAAATAGTTTCAACTAAAAATAAATCAACTCCACCCTCAAAGAGACCTTCAATCTGCTCTCGATAGGAAGCTCGCAGTACATCAAATGTCACATTACGCGCACCGGGATCATTTACATCAGGAGAAATGCTTGCGGTCTTTGGCGTAGGTCCAATTGCACCCGCTGCAAAACGTGGCTTATCTGGCGTAGAGTATTTTTCACAGGCAGCGCGAGCCAATTGAGCAGAGATCACATTCATCTCACGGGCTAAATCAGCCATCTTGTAATCCTCTTGCGCAACTGAAGTAGCGCCAAAGGTATTAGTCTCAATAATGTCCGCACCCGCATCTAAATACTGCTCATGAATCTTGCTGATAATTTGGGGCTGCGTCAGTACCAAGAGCTCGTTATTACCTTTGATATCGCCTGGATGACTCTCAAAGCGTTTGCTGGTAGGTAATCCACGGTAATCCGCCTCATTCAGCTTGTACTGCTGAATCATGGTACCCATGGCGCCATCCAAAATCAGAATGCGCTGCTTTAGTAGCTCAGGAAGTGCCTGACCGCGGGTGTAAGGCTGGGATAAACCATTAGATTGCATTGCGTAACCGGGATTAATCTCTAGAATCCTCTATTGTATTGGCAATA
>CANGWT010000146.1 GCA_947457745.1 Burkholderiaceae bacterium
ATAATAGGCCTCGTCAAGCCTTGACTATGGGGCGCATTGGTGACTGGGCGCCGTTGGCAAGCAAGTTCTCTTGGCTTATGAATGGCGTCATGCAAACGCCTGTGATCTCTAGTCTCGCTAAATGGGTTGGTGGCGTAGCGCAAGAGCGTAGTCTCCCCAAGTTTGCGAGCCAGTCCTTTAGAAAGCAATTCAAGCCATCCAAGAATACCAGTATTGGTAATAAGAAGGTCATTCTTTGGGTAGATACATTTTGCGAGCATTTTCATCCAGAGGTTGCTAATGCAGCAGTCGAAGTACTTGCTCATGCAGGCTTTGAAGCGACCTTACCAAAAATACCGTTATGCTGCGGCCGTCCTTTATATGACTTTGGCTATCTAGATCTTGCCAAGCAGAAGTTAGAGCAAATTCTGGATGCTATTGGGGATCAGATCAATGCGGAGCCGAATTCGCCTATCGCAGTGGTAGGTCTTGAGCCCGGCTGCATGTCTGTATTTAAAGATGAGTTATTAAAGTTTTTCCCGCATGATCCGAGGGCAACTCTTTTAGCATCGAGTAGTTATTTATTAGGCGATTTCTTGCATGAGCAAGGCTATACCCCGCCACCGCTAGACTGCAATATCTTGGTTCACTCACATTGCCATCAGAAATCCCTATTTGGTACTAAGGGTGATGTAGCGCTGTTAGCTGCTTTGGGTGCTAAAGCAAATTTCATTGATAGCGGTTGCTGCGGTATGGCAGGCTCATTTGGATTTAATCCAGAGCATGTCGGGATATCCAAAGCGGTTGGCGAGCTAGTTTTGCTGCCAGCAATTCGGGCTGCCGATCAAGAGACCATCATTCTGACTAATGGCTTTAGTTGTAGAGAGCAGATTGAGCAAGAGACAGGTCGCAAGGTCAAGCATTTGGCTGAGTTACTGCAAATGGCACATCAAGCTCAGTAAGTGTTTCTGTAAAGCAAAAGAAAAAGCCCTGAAATGCATTCAGGGCTTTTTAATTTTGTATCAATTAGTTTTGTTCTATCTTTGCACTTTTTACGATGGCGCCAAATTTCTTGCTCTCACTGTTGGAGAATGCCTGAAACTCAGCCATAGTCATATTCCCTGGTTGAGCCCCCTGCTTCTCAAGAGCTTCTTTTACCTCAGGCATCTTCAAGACTTCAACAATATCCTTTTGAATTTTTTGGCTAATAGCATTTGGAGTGCCACTTGGGACGTAAACACCGAACCATTGAGTGAGATCAAAGTTTTGTAAGCCCGGAGTTTTTGCAAGTGGTGGAATATTAGGTGCTGCTACAGAAGGCGTCTTAGATGACAAGCCAAGCGCTTTGAGTGCACCAGACTGAATATGGGGAAGCGCGGTTGGAAGACCTGCAAACCCAACATCAACATGTCCAGCTAATAAATCTGAAACAGATGGCGCTACACCTTTATAGGGAACGTGAACCATCTTAATGTTAGCTTGCTCTTCGAGCATGACAGCCGACAAGTGTTGCGCTGTGCCAGGTCCCGATGATGCATAAGTCACTGTATTGGGATTCTTTTTGGCGTAAGCGATTAATTCCGCAGCTGTTGAGTAGGGCTTAGAGGGATTAGTAACTAAAACAAATGGGAGTTTGACGAGCAGAGTTACTGGCTTCAAGTCGACATCTGGGTTGTAGGACATCTTTTGCATGAAGTGCTGATTGATCACGACTTCTGCAGTGGCTGACATCAAAATAGTTAAGCCATCAGATGGGGCCTTCGCCACAAAGTTGGCGCCAATAGTTCCGCTGCCGCCCGCCTTGTTCTCAACTACCACTGGCTGTTTCCAAATGTCAGCTAATTTCAGGCTCACTAGACGTGCCACTGGATCAACACCACCACCAGGTGCATAAGGAACGATGACTTTGACCGGGCGATCAGGCCATGACTGTGCAAAGGCTAAGCTACAGAGGCTTAAGAGAAACATTGAGATCAAGCTAGTAAAAGTATTTTTTAGGCGCATATTTTTTTTAGATATTTAATTGGTGAATGAAATGCAAATTTCAGTGTATTAGAAATTGGGAGAGGGCATCTAAATCAGGATCAATTCCAATTCCTGGCTTATCTGACAGGACAACCTTGCCATCAGAAATACCATCTAGTGGTGTCGATAGCACGGATCTAAGAGGGTTGGGGTTTGAGTCAATCTCAAGCATCCCGGTCGACGATGATGCTGCCAATAAGTGAGCAGACGCCATCAGGCCAATACCGCCTCCAAGATAGTGTGGGCAGTATTCAATTTTGTGCGCATGCAGTTTTTTGATGATTGGTAAGCATCCTGAAATTCCACCCCACTTGGCAATATCAGGTTGAATGACACGAAAGGCCCCGGAGGCTATTGCCTCATCAAATGATTGCTCGCCAACCATATTTTCACCAGCAGCAAGCCTAATCTGATGAGCACTCGATAGTTTTTGCCAATAGCTTAGTGGGCTGTCAGCCCTAATGGGCTCTTCAATCCAGTTTAAGTCAAAATTGACTAATGCCTTGATTCTGTCGATCGCAGTAGCTAGGTCCCATGCCTGATTTGCGTCAACCATTAAGAGATTACTTGGAATGAGTTTGCGGATGTTATTTAGATTCTCTCTATCTAAGGCTTCATTAAACCCAATCTTGAGTTTGAATGCTGTATGGCCACTTGCTAGCAACTCATGAACAATCTTTTCTGGATGATCTGGATTAATACCGCTGGCGTATGTCTTGATAGTGGGATTATTCCCGCCAAGGTATTTCCAGAGCGCTTGTGAAGATTTTCTGGAGAAGAGATCCCATGCAGCCAGATCTATGCCGGCAATTGTTTGGGCGATTGGACCATGCTCTCCAGACTGGATTGCTAGTACTGCGGTTTTTTCACCAATGAATTGATAGATCTCTTCAGGAGTATTAAAGACCTGATTGATTAGTAAGGGCTTGAAATTTTCTTCTAAGAGAGTTGCGCGGTGCTCTGCGCCACAATTTGGAAAATTACACCAAATCTCACCCCATCCAACCGCGCCATCACTATCTTCTAAGCGGACAAATACAGCAGGTCTGTTTGACATGATTCCAAAAGAGGTTTTGACTGGATTGGCAATGGGCGCCCTAAAAACAAACGCTTCTACATTTTTAATGGTGATGGGAGATTCCAAGGCCTTAGCTTTCATTCATAAATTCATTTAGTGAGGGATAAAGGGCTTGCGCCATATTTGACTCATCATAAAGAAAAAACCCCATGAAGATGAGTTCATGGGTTTAAAGTGCTTGGATGCAAGTTAGGAGCGAATTAAGTAATCAAATGCAGAGAGAGATGCCTTAGCGCCTTCACCCATTGCAATGATGATTTGCTTGAAAGGTACGGTAGTGCAGTCCCCAGCAGCAAATACACCTGGCATAGAAGTCTCACCTTTTTGATCTACGATCACTTCTCCGCGAGGGGATAGGTCAATCACACCCTTGAGCCAATCCGTATTGGGTAGTAAGCCGATTTGAACAAAGATACCTTCAAGGGCGATATCATGCATCTGATTGTTAGCGCGGTCTTCATAGCGCAAGGTAGTTACCTTACCGTCGGCACCTAACACTTCCTTGCTTAAGGCACTGGTAATTACCGTAATGTTGGGCATGCTGTACATTTTTTTCTGTAGTACAGCATCGGCACGCAACTGAGTATCAAACTCAACTAAGGTGACATGGTTCACAATGCCTGCCAAATCAATTGCAGCCTCTACTCCTGAGTTACCGCCACCAATGACTGCAACACGTTTACCTTTATATAAGGGGCCGTCACAGTGTGGGCAGTAAGCGACGCCTTTACCGCGGTACTCTTGCTCACCAGGTACATTCATTTCACGCCAGCGTGCACCCGTACTGAGGATAACTGTCTTACTTTTCAGTACGGCGCCATTTTCTAAGGTGATCTTAATTTCATCGCCAGTCTTGCTCAGGCTCTTGGCAGTCTGCAGATTCATGACATCAACTTCATACTCTTTTACGTGCTGTTCAAGGGCCATGACTAATTTAGGCCCTTCAGTTTCTTTAACGGAAATGAAGTTTTCAATACCTACTGTATCGGCAACCTGTCCACCAAAGCGTTGGGCTACGACACCAGTTCTGATTCCTTTGCGTGCAGAATAAATTGCTGCTGAGGCACCTGCTGGACCGCCGCCGATGATGAGTGAGTCATAGGCAGCTTTGGCACTTAATTTTTCTGCATCACGTGCCGAGGTATTGGTATCCAATTTAGCGGCAATTTCTTCAACGCTCATGCGACCTTGACCAAAGACTTCGCCATTCAGAATG